>NZ_JAYEEQ010000040.1:0-6081 GCF_034651555.1 Aurantibrevibacter litoralis
TTTAAAAACCTCTCAAAACATCAATAAAATCAATGCTTTTTCGATTGTCACATTCAATTTTCGGGGGATGGCTAATTAATGTTAATAATAGTGTTGTTTTGGATGCTTTAAAAAAGTCAATACTAAGTTAAATCAATTCGTTTGATTTACACCGTGAGTGACAAGAATAATGATTCATATTCATTTAAGATGATTTCCTTTGCGTACTTATTCATTACAGAATGGCGAATTGTATGAGGATCCCAGGATTTTTTGCTGCATAATATTAGTTTTTCAAAAAAATCTTGCTCATTAATAGCAGTATAGCCATTAACACCATTAATTATAATTTCGTTAATGCCTCCCGGAGCTTGAAAAGCTAACACTGGGGTACCAACTGCGCAGCTTTCTAAAAACACATTGGGAAAACCTTCCACATAAGATCCTGATAGAAAGAGGTCGCTTTTAGCCAAATAAGTTTCTACTGTAGAGGTGAAGGGAATATGGGTTATTTTGTCTAAAATATTTAACTTAATAGCATGGGAAATAATGGCTTCCTTTTCCAATCCAGATCCAATTATAGTATATTCAAAAGGTTCTTGGAGCCTGCTAAGAACATTTAAAATACGCAAATAACCTTTTTGTTTGGTTAGTCGACCCACAGTGATTAGCTGTAATGGTTCTTTTTTTTGTTTTTTTGTCTTCAACTTAAACCGGCGTGTAACAGGGTTAGCAATTATGATCAACTTATCTGCGGGATATCCAAAATTGGAAATAAGGTCTTCTTTCATGTCATTCGATTGACAGACAATTTTTGACAAAGTTATGCGTCTAAGGTCAGGTAGAAATGATCTTCTTGGTTTTGATTTTTCTAAATTATGTAATGCACTTGCCACTATGGTTTCCCGACCAACAAACCTAACCCTACGGAAAAAAATTGCTAAGATTGAGAGAGCAAAATTAACATGCGCAATTGCCCCAATAACGATATGTGGTTTATTGTGGTAAATGTACAACGCCGTAGCCGGTAAAGCCATACGTACACTTGTTTTATTTAAAAAAGTAATTGGAGTATGTTCTTTTACGGAATAGGATTGATCTTTATTGTTGCCAATAACTAATAAAGACGCTTCAAACCTTTCATTATTAATATGTGAGGCTATAAAAGACATAACCCGTTCTGCCCCACCGGCACGTAAGGAAGGTAAAACAAAAACTATTTTAATTTTCAAATTTTATATGTTTTAGAATTCGGTTAATGTCAATACTCTTAATTTTTTTGGCCGGAATCCCCCCGATAAGAATATTTTCTTCGATAAATGACTTTCCTACACAGGCATTGGCAGCAATGGCAATATTGTTGCCTATAATTATATTACCGTATAATTTAGCCCCTGGACCAATATACACATTATCCCCAATAATTGGAGCCTCCGGCTCGCCACCTGCAGCACCAATATTAACTCCCGAATGAATTTTACAATTTTTTCCTATTTTGGCTCTACTGTTAATTACAATATTGCCATAATGGGGCAAAGAAAGTCCGGGACCACAAGCATTTTTAGGGATACTAAAACCCAAAGCAATCGATAACTTTTTATAGCGGTATTCCAACCAGTAGTAATAAAGTGTTCCGAAAATTGTGGTTTTGGTATTAAATTGGTATTCCAGTTTTCTTAGTCGCCGCTGAAACTTCCAAGTAGGATCCATATAGATCCATTGCTTTAGACTTTGACCCAGGGTTGGGGCGTGCATCCCCCTTGCAAGGCGATCCTGTGCTACGTAATAGTGGTATAGTTCTTTGGATGTAATCATGACGATATGCAATTATCGGTTCTTAGTGGTGTTTTGGCAAAGGGCTACCCTAGGTGCCCGTGCACCATTGGGGTCAGTAATCGACAAATCCTCGCGGAGCATGCTTTGAGAGGTTCCTGCCAACCCGATCAACATCAGTATCATTAAAAAAGGGTAATCCGCATTCAAGATAAAATTATTGTGAAAACTGGTATGAATAAGGTAGGAAAGGAGTACCAACCTAAAAAAAACGGCAAAAGTGGGTTTATGGGAGCCGATATGGCGCAACAGAAAGAGTACAAAGAAAAAGAAGACCACATAGCCTATGGCGGAATAGTGAAAGCCTATATTGATCAGGCCGTTATGGGCCGACAAAAGGAGTACGGCACTTTGACCATTTTTTAAAAACATTTCCTTCCGAACTGCCATATAGTCACTATCCGAAATGCCCAAAGGATGTTGTGCCACCGCATAGAGCCCGGTGGCCCACAACAGTGGTCGGCTATCGCTTTGCCGCTCCGAATTCAGTTGGGTGATACGGCTGTTCCCGAAGCTCAAAACGTCTTCTGCTGCATACACCAAAAGTAGTAGGGTTAGCGCCCCAGCCACCAAGCTCATTTTATAGAGCGCATGCTTTCTACCTGGCGCAAAGAACAGATACCCAAAGACCAAAAAGAGTTCGGCCAACAACAGCGATCGGGTCTGGCTCAACAGCGAGGCCACAAACAGCAGCCCCAAATACCACAAATAGTAGGACCGGCGGTGCCGCAGGTACATATAAAAGCCGAGTATAAAACTGCTCAAGGCAAAATAGGAAAAGCCAATTGAATAGGCAAAAGGGCCGGAAAGCCGGAAACGATCCCCAAAGCCACCCTCTATATACGCTTCTTCGGTACCCAATCTTCCCATTTCTTCGCCAGGGAGGGAGGAGAAAAGTAACTTTTTAACCTCAAACATCTGTGAGGCAATAGGAGAAATGGGGTGCTGCAAAAAAGCAAAGACACAAATCAGGAAATGAATAAAAAGAATAATATTGATATACTTTGGGTCTTTTTTAGCAATCAATAAAAACAAAAAGGAAAAAACCAAAAAAGAAAAACACTTCACAAAATCCACATAAACCTCCTTAAATTCCATGTCTCCAAAAATTGCCATTTTAAAATTAACCAGCAGTTGTAATAGGGCAAAACCAACTAAAAAAGTTGTATACGTTTTAAAATAGGGATTCGTCTTTAGCTCCAGTAAGAATGACTTTAAGAATAAAAAAAACAACCCAAACTCTAATAGACGATCAATACTCAGCCCCCCAACACGAAAGCGAATAAAGACATTGTCTACTGCCAGAAGAATGGCTATAAGGAAATAGGCATATTTCATTTGTCTACTATAATCGTTTTATAAAAATTTTCAATGCCATGATGGGCTTCGATTTGGTTAAGGCTTTCCATTCCATAATCAACTAAGGTTTTTTTATCTAAAAGACTTTTAAGAATTTCTTTTAAGTGATCCAAATTCTCTGAATAGGTAAAAACGGCTCCATTAACGCCTTCTTGGATATAGCATTTAGTCCCATTCTGATCCGAGCATATAACCCCTACACCGCAGGCCATGGCCTCTAAAATGGAAAAGGCTGCTTGCTCGTCATAGCTGGGCAAAATAAATAGATCGGATGCTTTTAGCAAGGATAATACTTCCTGATGGGGGATGTTGAGGTAAAATTTTACCAAAACACCTTCCTTAGTGATTTCCTTTTTCAAGTTCTCATAATAGGCAAAATTGTCTTTGGAAATACACTCTGAAACCACTAGGATTTCGTTTTCTGAGATATTAAATTGCGGTATTTCCTTTAGAATTTGGATCAGTTCTTTTATTTTTTTACGTTCTACCATTTTACCAATCGTAATCACTTTAATTCCCGGTTGCTGCATTCGTAATAGAACACCCTTTTTTGTATTCATTTTATCAATTACAAACGGAATGTAGCTTGTATTTGGGGCATAGGGTTGGTTGGGTTCTCCCAAAACAGGAGTAAAATGATGTATCCCCAAAAATTTTAAAAATTTTAAAAAGAAATTCCGTTTGACACCCAAATAACCCCGGTAATTATGTTGGGTGTATAAGAATATTTTTTTTCTAAAAAGCAAAGCCACTATAAAATGTTGTAAGGAAAATAAGTTATTAATATTCCTTATAATGACAATCTCTGGTTTTAACTTCTTATAAATCTCTATGCAATGTCTAAATGAGGTTATATGATACTTTCTAAGAATACTTCTTCCGTGATTATTTGAAGCAGTGTATTTTTTTAGTAGCCCTTTAATAAATATCGAAGGTCTGGATACAATAGGTATTATGTAATTGTGATTTTCACTACCGCCTAGATAAATAGATAAAAAATGAACCTCTACTCCTTTTTCCAGAAGCTGTTTGGTAAGGAAAAATTGATTGGTATGAAAACGGGGAGCTATAAACAGTACCTTTTTATTGTGCATAGTAACGTTGAAAAAATCTAAATTTTAAAAAAACCTTTTGAAAAGCCCCCGGAAAAGACTTTAATATATGTGTAATTAATGGCAGGTTCTCTTCATTAAAAATAACACTTTTTTTATGAAAAAAGAGAAAGAAAAGAAGGGGCAGGTAGACAAAAAGAGAAAGTCCCAGATGTACCCAAACCGAAACAATCCCAAAACGGTTTAGCAAAACGGTGATCAGGATAAAGGGAATAGAGCATAGCAAAGTTTTGCCATGCAACAAACTAAAAGATGATTTGGAAAATTGTAATTCCACATATAAGCGGTAACTAACCTGCAAATAATTTAATACCGTGGCCACCAATACGCCAAAGGCTACCCCATTTAAGCCGCCCCAAAGGGAGCCCAGCAAACAGCATACAATCATTAAAAAGGCAAAAATAAACTGATAATAAGCCCCCCGATATACCAGACCCATGGATTTTATATACGATTTGTTAATTTTGGTGCCAAAGCGGTAGGCCAGACCAAAAATTAAAATTTGAAGGGGCAAGACCACCTCATTCCATTGGTCCCCCAATAAGGTATTTACAATAAATTCAGCGTTGATGTAAATTAGTACGGTAACGGGGAGTAATAGTCCAAAGCAGATAGCGGTACTAAACAGATAAAAATCTGATAATTTGGTTTTTTGGGCTTGTTTCTGGGACAATATAGGAAATAGAACACTGTCAAAAATACCACCAAAAAATTTGGCAGGGACGGCCAACAATTGAAAGGCCTTGGAATAAATTCCCAATGCCACAGTACCCAGCGACTTCCCTACAATAATATTATCGGCATTTTCGGCAAAATAATTAAAGATAGAGCCGAGGGTATGGCCGGATCCAAAAAAGAGCAGTTCCTTTACAATGGGCTTTTGTAGGCGAAAGGAAAAGACAGGACGTTCATAGTACATAAGAACGCTCATAGCAATAATAAGCGAAGCAAACTGCCCCCAAATCAATGACCAAAATCCAAAATCCAATAGTGCCAGGGTTATAGAAATCGGTCCCAGCCCTAACAGATACGAAAATGCCCCTACCTTAACCAACACCTTAAACCGCAATTTTCGCGACAAAAGGGCCGAAGTGATCCCGTTAATACTTCCTAAGGGAAAAAACAGGGCAAAAAAGCGCACGGCATTATCTGCATTTTCTATATCGAAAAAAGCGGCCAGGGTGGGGGCAAAGAAATAGAAGGCAATCCCAATGGAAAGACCAATTAGAAAAGCCAGTGTATACCCCTGAGCAATATGTTGCTCTGTAATAGAGGGCAGTTGGATCAAGGCCGTAGAAATTCCCATTTCTGAAAACAAACTCGAAAAATTAACTAAAATCATCATTACCGCTACAATACCAAACTCTTCGGGGGTCAGTAATCGAGCCAAAATCCCTATAACCACAAATTGTAAAAGTATTTGAATCACAGAACCTGATAGGTTCCATAGCATTCCCGTGATTCCCTTGGAGGTCACTGAGCCCTTATGATTGTTATTGTCCAATAGCCTCTATTATATTTTATACCCTAAACCGGTTGTTATTAATCCTTGAAATGCGTTCCTCTGAAATCGGCATAAAGTCTTTCTTCATAAGCTGACTTAAAAAACTTTACGCTATTCAGAAATACAGCTGCAAAGATGCCATAAAAAAGGTTTTCAAACCAAATTACCCATGCAGAACGAAATAATACCTTATTTAGTTTACTTCTTTCTTATTTAATTATTAATAAGAGCATAAATTAGTTTGTTTAATTGAGATAAAAGCCTTATATTTATTGAATGAAAGGCAAAAACAAG
>NZ_JAYEEQ010000041.1:0-5537 GCF_034651555.1 Aurantibrevibacter litoralis
ATTATTTAAGAATTAACGATGAAGAGTTTGATCCTGGCTCAGGATGAACGCTAGCGGCAGGCCTAACACATGCAAGTCGAGGGGTAACAGGTCTTCGGATGCTGACGACCGGCGCACGGGTGCGCAACGCGTATAGAATCTGCCTCTTACTAGGGGATAGCCCAGAGAAATTTGGATTAATACCCTATGTTATATTTATGTGGCATCATGTAAATATTAAAGGTTACGGTAAGAGATGACTATGCGTCCCATTAGCTAGATGGTAAGGTAACGGCTTACCATGGCTACGATGGGTAGGGGCCCTGAGAGGGGGATCCCCCACACTGGTACTGAGACACGGACCAGACTCCTACGGGAGGCAGCAGTGAGGAATATTGGACAATGGGCGAGAGCCTGATCCAGCCATGCCGCGTGCAGGAAGACTGCCCTATGGGTTGTAAACTGCTTTTGTACGGGAAGAACAAGAGTCACGTGTGGCTCTCTGACGGTACCGTAAGAATAAGGATCGGCTAACTCCGTGCCAGCAGCCGCGGTAATACGGAGGATCCGAGCGTTATCCGGAATTATTGGGTTTAAAGGGTCCGTAGGCGGGCCATTAAGTCAGGGGTGAAAGTCTGCGGCTCAACCGTAGAATTGCCTTTGATACTGGTGGTCTTGAGTACTGGTGAAGTGGCTAGAATATGTGGTGTAGCGGTGAAATGCATAGATATCACATAGAATACCGATTGCGAAGGCAGGTCACTAACCATTCACTGACGCTGATGGACGAAAGCGTGGGTAGCGAACAGGATTAGATACCCTGGTAGTCCACGCCGTAAACGATGGATACTAGCTGTCGGGAGACCAATGGGTTTTTCGGTGGCCAAGCGAAAGTGATAAGTATCCCACCTGGGGAGTACGGCCGCAAGGCTGAAACTCAAAGGAATTGACGGGGGCCCGCACAAGCGGTGGAGCATGTGGTTTAATTCGATGATACGCGAGGAACCTTACCAGGGCTTAAATGTAGTCTGACAGCTTTAGAGATAGAGCCTCCTTCGGGCAGATTACAAGGTGCTGCATGGTTGTCGTCAGCTCGTGCCGTGAGGTGTCAGGTTAAGTCCTATAACGAGCGCAACCCCTGCCGTTAGTTGCCAGCATGTAAAGATGGGGACTCTAACGGGACTGCCGGTGCAAACCGCGAGGAAGGTGGGGATGACGTCAAATCATCACGGCCCTTACGTCCTGGGCCACACACGTGCTACAATGGCCGGTACAGAGAGCAGCCATGTTGCAAAGCAGAGCGAATCTATAAAACCGGTCACAGTTCGGATCGGGGTCTGCAACTCGACCCCGTGAAGCTGGAATCGCTAGTAATCGGATATCAGCCATGATCCGGTGAATACGTTCCCGGGCCTTGTACACACCGCCCGTCAAGCCATGGAAGCCGGGAGTGCCTGAAGTCCGTCACCGCGAGGAGCGGCCTAGGGCAAGATTGGTAACTAGGGCTAAGTCGTAACAAGGTAGCCGTACCGGAAGGTGCGGCTGGAACACCTCCTTTCTAGAGATTTACCAAAGGCTATTGAATTATTTAAAGCTTATTGTTTCGGTTTCTGTTTTTATAATTATAAGATATATAAGAAAACTATAGTGAGTCCCATAGCTCAGCTGGTTAGAGCGCTACACTGATAATGTAGAGGTCGGCAGTTCGAGTCTGCCTGGGACTACGAAGTAGGACAAGGCAAGACGAGAAGCCTGTGCTGAGCGCAGTCGAAGTAAGTCTGCCTGGGACTACAAAGAGCCCCCCAGCCCCCGAAGGGGGAGTAAAAGGGTTTGTAGTTTTGGAGTTAAAGAGTGAAGCGGTCAACGGTCAACGATCAACGATCAACCAACAACGATCAACGGTCAACGATCAACCAACAACGGTCAACGATCAACGGTCAACCAATAACGCTTTACAACGTTCATTGATTAAAATATTGAAATAGGAAATTTTAGAAGTTGAGATACACTAGTTGTTGGTTCTTGGTTGATGGTTGGTGGTTTTGCTATCAACGGACAACGAACAACGATCAACTAACTGGGGGATTAGCTCAGCTGGCTAGAGCGCCTGCCTTGCACGCAGGAGGTCATCGGTTCGACTCCGATATTCTCCACAAAATCGGTAAACAGTCACAGTTTACAGGAAGCAGTTTTACTGCTAACTGAATACTGATACTGCTATCTGAATAAACGTTCATTGACATATTGGGACAGGGTGCGTACAAGATATAAATCTTGTCGTACACTGAAGAAACACGAACAAAAAGTAAAGAGTACATTTTTCATAGGCTTTATGGTTTATGATTGATAGAATATAGAGCAAGGCGACAAGCTAAAAAAGGGCGCATGGGGGATGCCTAGGCTCTCAGAGGCGAAGAAGGACGCGATAAGCTGCGAAAAGCTGCGGGGATCGGCACACACGAATTGATCCGCAGGTATCCGAATGGGGCAACCCGGCATATTGAAGATATGTCATCCGCCGTAAGGCGGAAGCAAACCCGGTGAACTGAAACATCTAAGTAGCCGGAGGAGGAGAAAACAAAAGTGATTCCGAGAGTAGTGGCGAGCGAAATCGGATTAGTCCAAACCGTTGTTGTTTCGGCAATAGTGGGGTTGTAGGACCACGATATTACTTGCGTATAGAACCGGAATAAGTTGGAAATCTTAACAGAATAGGGTGATAGTCCCGTACGGGTAATAGAAGTAAAGTATAGTGGTATCCTGAGTAGCGCGGGGCACGTGAAACCCTGTGTGAATCTGGCGGGACCATCCGCCAAGACTAAATACTCCTGAGAGACCGATAGTGAACCAGTACCGTGAGGGAAAGGTGAAAAGAACCGTGAACAACGGAGTGAAATAGATCCTGAAACCATGCGCTTACAAGCGGTCGGAGCCTGCCATTGGCGGGTGACGGCGTGCCTTTTGCATAATGAGCCTACGAGTTACTTTTACCGGCAAGGTTAAGTCCTTCAGGGACGGAGCCGCAGCGAAAGCGAGTCTGAATAGGGCGCATATCGAGAGATAAGTCGGTAGTAGTAGACGCGAAACCGTGTGATCTACCCATGGGCAGGTTGAAGCTGTGGTAACACACAGTGGAGGACCGAACCCGTTGACGTTGAAAAGTCTTGGGATGACCTGTGGGTAGGGGTGAAAGGCCAATCAAACTCGGAAATAGCTCGTACTCCCCGAAATGCATTTAGGTGCAGCGTTGATTATGTTTTATAGAGGTAGAGCTACTGATTGGATGCGGGGGCTTCACCGCCTACCAATTCCTGACAAACTCCGAATGCTATAAAATAGAGATCAGCAGTGAGGGCATGGGTGCTAAGGTCCATGTCCGAGAGGGAAAGAACCCAGATCACCAGCTAAGGTCCCCAAGTATATGCTAAGTTGAACTAACGCGGTGGAACTGCCCAGACAGCCAGGATGTTGGCTTGGAAGCAGCCATTCATTTAAAGAGTGCGTAACAGCTCACTGGTCGAGCGGTTCCGCATGGATAATAATCGGGCATAAGCATATCACCGAAGCTGTGACTTCATATTATTATGAGGGGTAGGGGAGCATTCCATGTGCGTTGAAGATGGCCTGCGAGGTCTGTTGGAGCGCATGGAAACGAAAATGTAGGCATAAGTAACGATAATGCGGGCGAGAAACCCGCACGCCGAAAGACCAAGGTTTCCCCAGCTATGCTAATCAGCTGGGGGTCAGTCGGGGCCTAACGCGAACCCGAAAGGGGTAGTGGATGGACAACCGGTTAATATTCCGGTACCTGCCCGCGCTAAAAGTGACGGGGATGTGGATTTGGTGCGTACTGACGGAATAGTACGTTGAATCCGCCGGGAGGCGGAGATAGTACGCTAAGGCTTCGGCCACGGCGATAATCCAGAGTAGCATTCCCCTAGAAAAGCGAGCGAGGCAGCCCGTACCGCAAACCGACACAGGTGGTCGGGATGAGCATTCTAAGGCGCTCGAGAGATTCATGGTTAAGGAACTAGGCAAAATCGACCCGTAACTTCGGGAGAAGGGTCGCCCCGCCATTGGCGGGGCCGCAGTGAAGAGGTCCAGGCGACTGTTTATCAAAAACACAGGGCTCTGCAAAATCGAGAGATGAAGTATAGGGCCTGACACCTGCCCGGTGCTGGAAGGTTAAGAGGAGATGTCATTCGCAAGGAGAAGCATTGAATTGAAGCCCCAGTAAACGGCGGCCGTAACTATAACGGTCCTAAGGTAGCGAAATTCCTTGTCGGGTAAGTTCCGACCTGCACGAATGGTGTAACGATCTGGACACTGTCTCAACCATGAGCTCGGTGAAATTGTAGTATCGGTGAAGATGCCGGTTACCCGCAGTGGGACGAAAAGACCCCGTGCACCTTTACTATAGCTTCGTATTGACCTTGGGCAACCGATGTGTAGGATAGCTGGGAGGCTTTGAAGGGGTATCGTCAGGTATTCTGGAGCCATTGTTGAAATACCAGCCTTCGTTTGTCCGGGGCCTAACCCTTATATTAGGGAACAGTGCGTGGTGGGTAGTTTGACTGGGGTGGTCGCCTCCAAAAGAGTAACGGAGGCTTCTAAAGGTGCCCTCAGCACGCTTGGTAACCGTGCGTAGAGTGCAATGGCACAAGGGCGCTTGACTGAGAGACATACAGGTCGATCAGGTACGAAAGTAGAGCATAGTGATCCGGTGGTTCCGCATGGAAGGGCCATCGCTCAAAGGATAAAAGGTACGCCGGGGATAACAGGCTGATCTCCCCCAAGAGCTCATATCGACGGGGGGGTTTGGCACCTCGATGTCGGCTCGTCACATCCTGGGGCTGGAGAAGGTCCCAAGGGTTGGGCTGTTCGCCCATTAAAGTGGCACGCGAGCTGGGTTCAGAACGTCGTGAGACAGTTCGGTCTCTATCTACTGCGGGCGTTAGAAATTTGCGTGGCGCTGGCCCTAGTACGAGAGGACCGGGCCGGACCGACCGCTGGTGCACCAGTTGTTCCGCCAGGAGCATTGCTGGGTAGCTAAGTCGGGACGGGATAAGCGCTGAAAGCATATAAGCGCGAAACCCACCACAAGATGGGATTTCTTTAAAGGGCCGTGGGAGATGACCACGTTGATAGGCCATAGGTATAAGTGCAGCAATGTATGTAGCCGAGTGGTACTAATAGCCCGTAGGCTTGCGCCTGAACTTTATACTCAACCTATTTTTTATAAACTGTTCGTAATCGCCGGTGGCGTTCTGTCCTTTTGTGTCAACGATATTATGCTTACCTATGGGTAAGTATCGTCTGTAGTGCCCAGTCCTTCTATGGCGGGTTACAGACGTACAATTTAGGGTGGTCATGGCGACGGGGTCCACCCCTTACCATTCCGAACAGGGAAGTTAAGCCCGTCAGCGCCGATGGTACTGCCACTAGGTGGGAGAGTAGGTCGCCGCCTTTTTTCAAGAAGCCCTTCATAGCAATATGAAGGGCTTTTTTTGTTGTATCACATCAGCACACAAAATAATCTGATAGCGCTCAGCAGGGTC
>NZ_JAYEEQ010000042.1:0-4646 GCF_034651555.1 Aurantibrevibacter litoralis
AACTTTTATTTTTCGTATTGATTTGTGTCATGTTCACTTTTTCTGTTCGGGGTCAATTCCCTACGGAGTTTGAGAAGGTGGAGTTGCTGACGGGTCTTTCCAATGCGACAAGTTTTAAGTTTGCTCCTGACGGTCGGATCTTCATTATAGATCGTTTCGGGGACTTTTTGGTGTACCGCACGGACACTCAGCTATTGATTAATAGTGGTTCCATTCCGGTGTTCCATGAATTTGAAGAAGGGTTGATCGGTTTGGCGTTGGATCCCAATTTTTCTCAGAACAACTGGATTTATCTGCATTATTCTCCTTTGGCCACTGCAGTAAACCGAGTGTCTCGTTTCACGATGGACGGGGACGATCTTAACGTGGGTAGCGAGCAGGTGCTTTTGGAGTGGCCTGTTCGGCGCGTGGCGCCCTCGTTCCATGCGGCGGGAGACATGGATTTTGATTCGCAAGGGAATCTTTATATTGCTACTGGCGACAACACGAACCATAGTAGTTATGCGACCTTAAATGAGACCAATCAGGCGAACAGTTCTGAGGGGACCTCCTCTAACACCAACGATTTTCGGGGCAAGATACTTCGGATCACCCCTCAGGCTGGTGGGGGCTATACGGTTCCCCCGGGCAACCTTTTCCCTGAGGGGGTTGGGGGACTGCCGGAGATTTATGTCATGGGTGCACGCAACCCTTACCGCATCTATGTGGATCGAGCCAATTCGGACTGGCTTTTTTGGGGAGAAGTAGGCCCGGATGCGAATATAGCTAGCCCACTGGGTCCCGAGGGCAAGGACGAGATCAACCTAACCAAGTCGGCGGGCAACTATGGTTGGCCGTATTTTTCAGGGGCGAACGAGCCCTACCAGAACACGTATACCACCCCTACCTTCTATTACGATCCGGTGGCCCCGGTGAACCTATCAACCTGGAATACGGGGGCGGTAAACCTTCCTCCGGCTCAGCCCTCGTGGCTCGATTTTTTCCATCAGAGCTATATGGTGGGGCCTCGGTATACTTACGATCCGGCTCAGACGGATTTACAGCGTCTCCCGATTGAGTTCGATGGGGTTTTTTTCTATTTTGACTTTAACACCAGCAAGGTATGGGGAGTGCGCATGGATGGAGATGGAAACATATTGGAGAACACCCAATTGACACAGTCTGTTTTCCCCGGCACCGGCAATAATAAGTCCGGTTATATCGACATGCAGATCAGCCCAGACGGGTTTCTTTATATTTTGGCCTACGGGGCTGGCTGTTGCCCTCTCAATGTAGGTACGGGCAAGCTGTTGAAATTGAATTACACGGGCATTACCACCAATAGTACGCCTCAGGTGCAGGTATCTGCGGATCCCACCAATGGAGCACTTCCACTATTGGTCAACTTCTCTAGTGCTGGCACATTCGACCCAGACGGGGACACGCTTTCCTACGAATGGGACTTTCAGAGCGATGGCATTGTGGACTCAACCGAGGAGAACCCTAGTTTCACCTATACGGTGGCCGGAGACTTCAATGCCCAGTTGCGGGTGGATGATGGCAATGGCGGGATAGCAGTAAGGAACATAACCATAAACGCGGGTAATACTGCAGCAACCTTTACGTTTAATTCTCCAGTTGACGGAGGGATGATAGGCTGGGGTGATGACATTGTTTTTGATCTTTTGGTGGAGGATGCCGAGGACGGAAGCACCCTTTCGGGGATCGATTGCGCCGATGTCGGCATCACCCCCGAGTTGGGTCACTTGAACCATTCGCACGGTGTTGCGGCTTTGGATGGTTGCTCGCAGAGTTTTAACCTTGCTTTTGCCGGTCATGATATAGACGGCGGTATGGATCTTTTTTATGTTTTCAAGACGAGTTATACGGATCAGGGGGGGCTCACCGCCTTTGACCAGATTCAGTTACATCCCAAGCGCAAACAGGCTGAATACTATGATGGTCAGAACGGAACCCAAATGATTCCGAATACTGATTTCCAAGGCGGTCCCAATGTGGTCCGTGCGGATCATAATGGATATATCATGTTCTCTGGTCGCAATCTTTTGAATACGAACTCGGTGCGCTATCGTGTGTCATCGCTCTTTTCGGGAGGCAGCATAGAGCTTCGAGTAGGCAGTCCTACAGGAGTTCTATTGGCGACTACGGATGTTCCTGTCACTGGAGGTGTAAATAACTGGGTAGAGGTAGAAGCCGCTTTTACAGATCCCGGAGGTAAAAATGATTTATATTTTGTGTTTAGGAACAGTGGTACTTCTCAGGATATTTTTGATTTGAACTATGTGGAGTTTATCGGTACAGGCGTTTCGATAGACAACTCCCCTCCAGAAGTCAGTGAAGTGATTTCCCTAAGTCCTACACAGGTTCGGGTATTGTTCTCAGAGAGGGTCACCCAGCCTACAGTTGGTCAGGTAGGGAACTATGTGCTGGACAATGGCGCTTCAGTAACCGGGGTTTCGGTACAAGACGACAATAGAACGGTGCTACTTACCACTACAGCCCTAAGTCCTACATTGACTTATAATCTTACAATCAGCAATGTGGAGAACGAGGCCGGGCTTTCGGTGGTTACGGACAGTCATCTCTTCATCGTTTTCGATCCTGTCCGGATCAATGCGGGCGGGCCTGAGGTGAGTACTTCGGATGGGATTTTTGTGACCGATGCGTTCAACGGTGGAGGATCCACTTTTGGCAACGTGGTGCCCATAGCGGGCACCACGGAGGATGCACTATACCAAAGGGAGCGTTATGGAAGTAATTTTTCCTATTCCATCCCCATCCCTATAGCGGGCACATATGACATACGGTTGCATTTTGCGGAGATTTTTTACGGTCTGCCCGGTAGTGGCTCCGGTGGGGGAGTAGGTTCCCGAGTTTTCAATGTTTCTGTTGAGGATTCGCCGGTACTGAACAATTTTGATATTTTGGCAGAGGTGGCTCCGGCTACGGTTCTTGTAAAGGAATTGGACAATGTGGTAATCAACGACGGTTTTGCCACTGTACAGTTCACCTCGGTGGTAGATAATGCTAAGATATCGGCTATAGAGGTTTTACCTTCCGATGCCTTTTCGCCCACGCCCTCCATTGCGATCACCTCTCCCGTGAACGGCTCCCAGGTGAACCAGCCTTTTTTAGTTTCCTTTGCAGTAGAGAACTGGACGGTCTCCCAAGGGGGCACCCATCTGCACTATTACGTGGACGGCGTTATGGTAGGACCTCACTACAGTTTGTCCCCAATTGTTATTGAGGGTCTGAGTTTGGGAAACCATACGATACGGATAGAACTTTTTGAAGCTACCCATACGGGTACCGGGGTTTTTGACGAGATAACAGTAGCGGTCACCGATCAGCCGGTTTGTAACGAAGGTATCGATTTTCCGGATCAGTGGCAGGTACATGAGCTGGAAACAAATGAATTACCATATCGTTCTGTTTATATATTGCCCCATTATGATCTGGACGGGGACGGACTCAAGGATATAGTAACAGGGGGCTGGTGGTACAAGAACCCGGGTACGGCATCGGGCAACTGGGTTCGCAGCGATATAGGTAGCCCATTGAATAATGTGGCATGGGTTCATGATTTTGACGGCGACGGGGATCTAGACCTTTTGGGCACCCAAGGAGCCTATACCGGCTCGGCTATGGCCTGGGCGGAGAATGACGGTTCCGGAAATTTTACGATACATACGAATATTCCGGCAGGGGAGACGACCTACAGCGAACCCTTTTTAGCAGGGATTGCCGGGGGGGTGTTCCAGACGGGCGGTTCTTACCAGATGGCCATCAACTGGAATGGTGCCGAGACCGGCACATCACAGGTACAGATGCTTACGCCATCCGCAGATCCGGTGAATGGTACTTGGACACTAGTGAATATTAGTCCCGATTCATTAGGAGAGGATATTAAAAGTGTAGATTTAGATGGTGATGGAGATTTAGATCTTTTTCAGTCGAGCAACTGGCTTCGCAACGACGGGGGCGGAAACTGGACGACTGTTCCCACGGGGATCTCCTACGTCACCACTCCTGACAGGGTACAGGTGGCCGATTTCAATGGGGACGGCAATATGGATGCGGTCGTGGGTCAATTAAGTTCAGGATCCAGTAATCCGTCACGCTTGGAGTTTGCTTGGTTCGAAGCGCCGGAAGACCCTTCTCAGCCATGGATAAAACGGCTTTTGGCCACGGACATCAATGGTAGTTTAAGTGTGTTTGCCACGGATATGGATTTTGATGGCGACATGGATATCATTGTAGGGGAATGGCGAGGCAGCCACAGGCTAATCGCTTTTGAGAATGATTTGTGCAATAGTGGTACTTGGATACGTCACACACTCGATGCCGGTGGCACGGGCTTTGACCACCATGATGGCGCACAGGTGGTGGACATCGACAATGATGGGGATCTGGACGTGGTCTCCATAGGGTGGGACAATATCGTGCCAAGGATTTTCGAGAACACCAGTGCACCCCCTTCAAATAGTACACCAATTTCGGATGCGGGAACGGATATGGAGTTGACGCTTCCAACAACTACAGCGGTACTCAACGGCAGCGGCACGGATCCGGATGGTGGAGAGATCGTTTCTTATCAATGGACACAAGAGAGCGGGCCCAACGTGGCGACCCTCGAAGGAGAAGCA
>NZ_JAYEEQ010000043.1:0-4498 GCF_034651555.1 Aurantibrevibacter litoralis
GCGTTCCATAATACAGTAAATTTAGAATAAAAAATTAAACTTAAATTACTGTCCTATTTTTGGGGGAAATTATATACTATGTCCGTTGTTTGCAACCAAGTCTAAGAATGAACACAACGAATATTTAAAGCAACTTGGACTGAAAACGATATGAACGGATGAATAGCCAACGCACAAAGCCATACACATTTGCAATTCGCACCAGCCAACGCTACAACCAAAAATTGCAAAAGAGTATGTCTTTCGCCAACGCTGACGGACAGAAAAATAAAAAGTACGACCGCACAACAATGGCTATACGTAATGCGGGGGAAAGTGCTGATATGAAAGTTATCACATTAAACAAACTAATCGGTAAACGGAAAGTGAAGTGCCTTGAAATCCCGCACTACGCATAGCCGAGACCGTTGTAGCACATTTGAGGAAAACCTCGGCAGAAGAGAAAATGACTTACATTTTAGCTACTTTTTCACCAATTTCCTTGTATGCCTTTTTCATTTCTTTCCCGAAATTAGGCCAAAAATTTGAATACTGATTTTTGATTGTATCATCACCATTAATAGGTTTCATTACACGATTAGCCTTTTCTAAATAACTTATGTAATTTCCCCAATATTGCTCTTTAGATTCTGAAAATCCTGTTTCTGATTTTGGGTCAGGTTTATATATCAATCTTCTTTTTGCGCCTTTATATGTAAATCTTTTGTAAAGCCTTTCCTCAAAAAGATTATGGCTTTTATTTTCTGGTTTGGTAGCGAAATGAACACCTCTACGAAAAGCTCTTTTCATACTTCTGTAGAATTTTGAAAAACCAACTGTCTTTACTTTTACTTTTTTTCCATCATACTGAAAACCTAAATATTCAAGATGCTTGTTTTGAGTAACTTCATTCTTTTCATTTACAATGCCACCTACAAATTCGTCATTAATATTTTCATAACGATAAATATTTGTCTTTTTGGGTTGTATATCTAGCTTTGCCAATTCCTCTATTGCAGTACGAATTAAATTATTAAAATAATCTTCATCTTTTTGGTCACAAACTATAATTAAATCATCACTATATCTTTGGTAATAAGCGTCTTTTTTCTGCGTAGCTTCAAAAACTAACTCATCAAAATCAAGCATATAAATATTAGCAAGTGTAGCACTCATTGGAGTTCCTTGAGGAATTCCTTTCAAACCACAATTTTCTCGACACCTTTTATGTTGATGACTACAACTTTTTTCTACTCTAATTAAATTTGTAGCTTCTTTAAAGAAATCTTCTTTCGAGCAATAAGCAACTACTCTTTCTCTTTTTAAATTCCAAATGTGTTTGACTTTTTTATAACGTAATTTCGTTTTCTTGTCATCATTTTTAATTCCTCGTTCAACAATAAGGTTGTGTTGGAATTTATTAAACAATTCTAGTTCATTAACATACCTCTTTGAAATTAGGCTTTTATAAACATTATAATGGTCGTCAGGTAAACTATCAGAGTTTAAAACACGTTTCCATTGTTTATGTAGTATTCTATGGTCAAGATTATCAAAAAATGAAGTCACATCAGCAACTATCATTGATAATTTTCGATGCTTGTTTTCATTAATAAACTTAAATGTTTCAAATGCAAACTCAATATTGCTTTTGTTTCCTTCCTTTCCTTTAACAATAGGAATTTTTCTATAGGCTACTGCACTAATTCCATAATCTTTATCTACAAGATAATTCTCATAAGCTTGGGTTAAACTATGACTATAATAACTGTATACAATAGAATCTAAATGTGAGGCATAAAATATTGGTCTTTCTTTAGGTTTTTGTACTGACCGTTGTCTTTTCTTAAACTTGTTTTTTGGTGCATCTTCGCTTGGTCTGTACTTTCTCTGATAGATTTTTTTATGAAGTAATGGAGTAAATTTATGTTTGGAAATTTTGTCAGGATTTGTGACATATTCCATTATCCAACCTGAATCTTTCTTTTTAGTTAGAGGCTTACCAATGTGCGGATATTTTTTAAATTTTAACCAATCTGGAATCATAAAATAAAAAAAAGGGCTAGTCGTGGCCTGCTTTATAATGGTACAATCCTTATGCTACTTTACAGTTTTTAAACCTAGGTAGCGCCACTCATCGTTAGAATTAAATTCGTATCTTTAATACTTATAACTATGTTACAAACATCTCAAACAGAACTCAAGACATCCCTTGACCTTATACAGGGCTTATGCTTTCTTGTTACAGATTGCGCCTGCATTTGGTGTTGTGGAATGCGTCTTCACACGTCAGCCAAATCCTGCGCGTGATACACCGAAGTGCATTGATAATAAAACGTGTCCATCAGCTGTGTTCCTAGCCCAATTAAGTCTTTCCTACATCAAATATAATACCAATTACTTTTTGTCAGTTAATTTTCACGATTATTCGTGTTTTTATCCGTTTAAAATTAACAACTGAAAGAATGTCAGCTTCTTACGAATTGAAATCGGACAAAAAAACGTGCTACAACACCGTATATAAAAAATAGCGGTTTAAGTGCTTCAACTAAAGTGAATTTTATAAATTTAAGGTCAATATAAAACCGAAAAGTTAGTGCTTAAAATCCGCTACTTTTCATATACAAGACCGTTGCCATTAATGCTGAAAATCCGTCTTCGAATTAAAAATTCATTCATAAATTTGGAAAATGTTACCTTTTTAGGTAACTTTGGACTGAATTTAACGACTGACCAAATTGAGCGAATTTAATAGACAAATAGGATTTTACGAAAATCACTTCAAGGATTTCTATCTTAAACAGCCACTGGCTGTTCGCAAAAAAATTGACTGGACTCTTTTGATTTTAAAAACCACTAGAATTGTTCCAGAAAAGTTTTTAAAACATCTCACTAATACAGACGGACTATGGGAAGTACGAGTTTCAGCTGGAAACGGAATTTTCAGAATCTTCTGTTTTTTTGATGATGGGAATTTAATCATACTGTTGAGCGGATTTCAAAAGAAAACGCAGAAAACACCAAAAAATGAAATTAAAAAAGCGGAACGACTAAAAAAGGAATATTATGAAAACAGATAAAAGAATTACATCGTTTGATGACCATTTAAATGAGCAGTACGGAAAAATCGGAACTGAGTCCCGTAACGAATTCCAAGAGGAATTTGAGACATTTAAAATTGGCATCTTAATCCAAGAGGCTAGAAAAAAACAGCATCTGACACAAGAACAACTTGCTGAAAGAGTAGGAACAACAAAAAACTATATTTCGAGAATTGAAAACAATGCAAGCGACATCCGACTTTCGACCTTGATGCGAATAATCCGAGAAGGATTAGGTGGAAGTTTAAAGTTATCGCTTGACGTTTAGAATTAATTAAAAAAGCACAAATGGCAACACCGTGTATAGCTTATTGCGGCTGAAGTGCTTAAACCAAAGTTTGCGATTTTTTGCTAACTTTACGACTTACTCGAAAGGTCTCGCTGTTTTATCCGCAACAAGCCATACACAAACACGTTGTGCTTCATTATCAGAAACCGTTAACCAATGATAAAATTCTTTAGAAAGATTCGCCAAAATTTGCTAATGGAAAACAGAACTGGAAAATATTTCAAATATGCAATCGGAGAAATAATACTAGTTGTTATTGGGATTTTAATTGCGCTTCAGATAAATAATTGGAATGAAAATAGAATTAATCGCAACCAAGAACAGCAAATACTTTTACAACTTAAAAGTGAATATCTAGAAAATTTAACAGAAATCGAAAACAAAATTACGATGCGGAATGAAATGATTAATTCAGCATATAGAATCCTTTCCATTAAAGAAGGATTGCTTAAAGATATTCCATTGGATACTATTGCATTAGATTTATTGACGATTAATAATACGCCTACTTTTGACCCAGTTATCGGAACTACAAACGAAGTTTTATCATCGGGAAAATTATACATCTTAAACAACAACACGTTAAAAACTATGCTAACCAATTGGTCTGGTCAAGTAAACAGACTAACGGAATATGAACAGGATTTAAGGAACTTTAGCATTAATCATTTTTATCCATATATAACCACTAACCATTCTCTTAAATTGTTATTTAATGGATTGTGGCAATCAGATAAATTCAATTTCATAAATAAAGACAAGAGTGCTGTAATAAAGGATTTAATTGATGACAATAATCTCGATGATTATATTTTAACAGTATCTGAACAATGTATTATTACTAACGACGAAGCATTAAATGTTATTAGAAATATCGAATCTATTTTGGATTTGATAAATGGCGAACTTGATAAAAAATAACGAAAGCACAACAACGTGTATAATTAATTGCTTTGGCAAGTGCCTATTTGGAAAATTCCTTCAGAATTTTCTCGGGTCCTAGTTTGTTTACTAAATTAGGTGCTGGCCATCGCACCTAATCATACACCAATCGTTGTGGTGCATTTTGACCCGACCGAAAATAATCTTACGAAAATTAGGAAAATGTTATCTTTTGAGATAACTTTGT
>NZ_JAYEEQ010000044.1:0-4379 GCF_034651555.1 Aurantibrevibacter litoralis
GATTTTCATTGTGACAGTTTGAATTTAAAGTTAATAAATTCGAATTATAAACTGTCCTATTTTTGGGGAAGGCTACAGTTCCGCTAAACTGACGGCTAACGTTTAAGCTATGAGTAGTGCGGAGGCAAGGAAACCTTTTTGTTTCCGTCTTCGCACGCAGCAAAAGCTTTTTGTTTTGATTTATATTTTTTCGCTAGAGCAAAATCCAAAAGATTTTGCGGACATAGTAAATATACGCTTACTTTAAATTAAACACCAAACTCCGCATTACTTATAGGTATTGTTACCTACAGTTTTTTATGCGTAATCTTATCGGTCAGTATTAATTTTTGCACCTTTTTAATCAGTGATGATATTTTAAATCGCGCGATTAATTCGATTATTAATGAGTAAATCAGTCCGAAAGTCGGCATAATTAAAAACTCGACTTTGCTAAATCCGTTCATAGCTAATTGACATACAGCAATTGTTAAAGTCAGTCCGACAAAAAATATTCCAAACCAAAATTGCATCTTATAAGTAATTCCGTTAATCCTTTTTAGAGTTAGTTTGCATTCGGTTCCATTTTCATTTGTATTTACCGCATTTGCAATAAGTTTCACTAACGGCCCTAAATTTGGAGTAAAAGCGAAAAATGATAAATTTCCATAGAGTTCTATTCCTCCGTCGTCAGAAAATCCTCCTGCAATATTGTTCCGTCCTATTTCTGAATTAATTATTTCAATAATGCTGTTAGCCGAATTGTTAAGGTTATATACTTTTGTTTGGTCGTTCACAGTGTTATTTGAAATTGTAGGTAACTTTCAAGCTATGAGTAGTGCGGAGCCAAGGAATCATTTTTGATACCGTCTACGCACGTAGCCAAAGCTTTTTGTTTGCGTTTTATTTTTATTGCTTTAAATGCCAAATCAAACTGATTTGGCGACTTTATAAATATACACAGAACTTTGGATTTAACTCCAAACTCCGCATTACTTATAGGTATTGTTGTAGCACGTTTTTATTTGTTCACGCGTTTTTAATTTTGTCTCTGATTACAGTAAAACTCAGGGTTAAAAAAATGCATATACCGACCGCTAAAAATCCATATTGTAGTAAACCTGTAAAAACAAGTGTAATAAAACTGCCAGTAACCTCATTAGGGAAAATTTCACTCGATTTTTCAACTAGTTCGTTTATTACATCAAAATTTTTCATCAAGAAATAACAAATAATGCAAACCAAACTAATTATATAAAGTCTAACAATTTTAGAATTTCTTTTATTTCGATTTAATGTCATCTTCCGTTTTAAATTTTCCATCAGAACCAGCAGAAGTTATTAAAAATCCTTTTCCGTTTTCCGTTATCTTAAATTCATATTCTCTATTCCAAGCATCTTTATTCCATTCTTGCCTTAAAGGACTGTTTCCAATTAATTCATTCAGGTCCATTGGATATTTTCCGAATTTTTTATTCCAACTTTCCATCCTCTCGCTTATTTCCGATATTTCCTTTTCCGTTTTTTCTGGAAATACCGATGTTCTTTGATAAGTAAAAAATAGAATTGCACTTAAACTTCCAATAACTAAAACAGCAATTAACATTAATGCACTCGGTTGCATAAAATATTTTTGAATCGGTCTTTTAATTCCGTCTTCTTTTTCCTTTTTACTTATCCGCTTTTTATGTTTATAATCTACGCGAATTAGTCCAAATTCTGCTAAAGTCGAAAGTATTAATTCAATCATTCAGTTCGTTTCTCAAATGTGCTACAACGGTTGGGCTATGAGTAGTTGCGTGGGTTAGCGCTTAACTTTGCAAGTACACACCAAACTGAAAATCCTTGTGGATTTTCTGAAGTAGGCGAGACCGAGCAATTACTTATATCCATTGTTGTGCTTAGTACTTTTTTGTTGCTATTATAATTCCAGTTGACCAATTCATTTTAGTCAGATTGAAATCTTTCCGGTTTTCTAAATATTCAATTAGTTTGTCAACATTTTCTTGATGTTCATCAGGCCAATTAGGTTGAGCCAACATATCATCAATAATGTATAGTCCGCCAATTTCTATTAAATCAAGTATTTCATCAACTTCGCTATACTTCCCTGGCCAAGCATCTGCAAAAACTAAGTCAAATTTTTCTCCTTTGTAACCTTTAATCCATTCAGTTCCGTCCGCACATATTATTTCCACTCTTTTATCTTTCCCAAAATAATTTTCAGCTATCTCAATCAGTTTCGGGTCATTGTCAACACTAATTAGTTTAGATTCAGGGTCCATTCCGTCTATCATCCAAGAGAGTGATAATCCAATTCCAGTTCCTAACTCCAATAAGTTTGATTTAGGTTTAGATGTTATCAGTGTTTTTAAAAGTGTTCCGATATATAGGTCAGAAGGCATTGTAAATCCTATTTCTTTAGATTTGTTCTCAATTTCTGAATGAATGATAGGTTTGTTAAGAATATTTGAGTCTTTCATATTATCTAATTGTTGTTATTTTTCATTTCAAATGTTGCTTCAAAATGTTCAACTGTAGGGAATGGGTCATAATAATGATGCAAAAGTTTTTTCCAATCAGCATATTGTTCAGACTGTCTAAATCCAATAGTATGGTCTTTTAATTTTTCCCATTCAACTAATAAAATGTATTTATTTTTTTGTTCTATACACCTTTTTAGTTTGTGGTTTAAATATCCATCTATTGAACTTATGTATTCACTTGCTTTTTTAAAATCTTCTTCGAATCTACTTTCTAATCCTTTTTTTATTTCAAGTATTGCAACTTCTAAAATCATTTATTAGCTATTTTGTTTCTTTAGTTTTCGGTATTAAGCACAACGTTTATGTGTAAGGAACGTTGCGTGTTTGAGTGCGAGGATTTTCCGAAGGAAAATCAGATGCTAGCAAACAAAGCAACGACCAAACGGTTAAACTAAAATAAGCAATGTTTTTTACACGGTGTTACCTGTAGTTATTTTTTCCGATATACGAGTAAATTGTATTTAAATTCAGTTCCGTCACTAGGTAAAAGGTCAAATACAACTAATTCAGATTCTGTTATTTCTGCAAATTCGATTTCGTTTTTCGTAAACACCATTAACGAACCTGATTTTTTTAATTGTTCTAAAAGCCCAGGCGCAAGTTTGTCAATCGGTACATTGTATTTTGGTTCGTCATAAGTCATTCGGAATAACTTGTACTCTCGGTCATATTCCCATTTTCCAGATTCGCAATTATAGGGATTATCGCAACCCATTAATTTGTAAATTCCGTTTTTTTCAATCCGCATACTTGGTCGCCAAACAACTTCATTGGCAGTTATTGTGTCATTTATAAAATGTGTGATTTCAGATATTGCTTTTCCGTTACTATCTGTTAATTTTTCAAATTCCCAAGTTCCAATAATCAGTTCCTCAATTTGGTCTGCACTTTTCTTTGTTTTTGCATCATCAATTAATTCCAAGTAAGATTTAGTTGATTGACTAAAAGTTAATATTGGTAAAAACATTATGGCAAGCAGGATGTTTTTCATAATTACAGGTAACGTTTCTCAGCTATACGCAGGCAGGGATTTTAACCACTAAACTTCCTACGAAGAACTGAACTTCAAATTTACCACTTACCTGTCTTACGAAGCACGAAACCCCTGCTTGCGTATAGGTGATGTTATGGCTCGTTTTTCTTGTCATTTCGTTACTATTTTGGCTGTTTCAGGTGCAATTCCTATAGTCGCAATTGAGCCACTATTAAACTTCAAAAAGTCAGTTTCTATTCCATCACTAAAAATTACTCCACTTGTCGGCATTAATGATTCAATTGTCAAGTGATTTTGGTTTTTTATAATTCCTGCGGTTATTCCTGTCTGTGTTCTTATACTTTGAAAAGGCTCTCTAACTGCAAAAAGCAATTCGTTGTCTTTAAGTTTTGGTCTTTTAGGTTTAAGATTTTTCTCGAACATACTTGTTACTCCATAAGCCATATTGAAAATTGAACTTAACCAACCTGTCGAGCCTGCTGGTGTAGAAATAATAAGTCCGCTTGATGATTGTTCTTCAGTGTTTTGATTAAATGAGATTTTATAACGTGCAGAAATATGTGAAGATGTTCCAATAAAAAGGTCGTTAAAAGCCAAAATTCTTTGTCCGTCATTTAGTTTTGCTTCTGCAAACCGCATAGTTTTAGATTGATAATGATTGCTTAAAACATTCTCAACACCTAAAACAAAATCAGAAGTGTCAAAGGGTAAAAGAACACCATCGTATCTCTCTTTATCGGGATTTACTGCGACAATTGGACAACCTTTAGAGTATTTAGCTGTTACTTTAGCCCCCAATAAGTTCGGAGTGATATTTTAAATTTCAAACTAATACATTTGAAAGATGAAATACAAGAAAT
>NZ_JAYEEQ010000045.1:0-3493 GCF_034651555.1 Aurantibrevibacter litoralis
CTTCTCAAACTCCGTAGGGAATTGACCCCGAACAGAAAAAGTGAACATGACACAAATCAATACGAAAAATAAAAGTTGGCTTATCTCCCTTTTAGGTCGAGCCCAATTGTCCTTCAACCAATTTATAAAAATATAAAAATTGACATCGTCTGTTTTGCGAAAGCATAGCGCCCCCGAATTTGGTTGGTTTTTGGTTTTCATAATTCCTTGACATGAATTCTATATAAATTCATGTCCTAAATAAAAAGTTAATTGAATCGGGATTAGATTAATTACCTAAAAATCTAGCTCAATGCTTCAATTATATGGGGAGCTGAAATGAAACTATTCTCTATTAAACAAAAGTATTTTATTTGAAATAAAAATGATAACAGTCTACTTTTTATTCGTTGATTAACAATAATTTATCGACGAAATGAAAAACTACTATTCCCTTAAAAAACTTTGAAAAAAGTTTTAGTGGCTATTTATGATAATTACAAAAAAAGCCTTCGACACTTAGTATCGAAGGCTTTAAACCTAGTATTATCTTATTATCTGTTCTTCACTAAAAGTTTTAAGCCGAAATCGGTTCCATCATTCATTTCTACATTCACATAATAAACACCATCCCTTAATGTGCCGATCGGAATTTCATAGGTGTCATCGCCTATAAACACGGTTTGTGGATCATAGGAACCCAACCATCTTCCACTGGCATCATGCAGGCTTAGCACTGTGATTATAGTAGTAGCAGGTTTGTTTTGCAACTGCACCAAAGCCACATTATTGGCCGGATTAATCGCAATAATGGCCTTCATTTTGTCACTTTCCTCTACTGACCCATCTTGAACTGAAATTCGGATGGTTGCTATGTGAGCAAATCCTTCTATATCTGACACCGTTAAGGTAACATCAAACTCACCAATCGTTGTAAAGGTGTGAATTGGATTGGGTTCAGTAGAAGTAGCACCATCGCCAAAATCCCATATATAAGAAACGATACCAACATCATCCGTAGAATTATCACCGGTAAAAATCACTTCCAAAGGTACATTTCCTAATACAGGAGCTGCACTAATTTGGGCTACCGGAGGCTGATTGCCAGTTGGATCGATAACTGTAATTGTTATGGTAGCCGTATCGGATAAACCATCAACATCCTGTACCATTAGGGTAACGTTAAACACGCCAACCGTTGTAAAAGTATGCGTTGGATTAGGTTCCGTTGAGCTAGTTCCATCACCAAAATCCCATACGTAACTCGTAACAGCCACATCATCGGTAGAAGTACTGCCGGTAAAATTCACCGTCAATGGCGCATCTCCAGATAACGGAGTGGCACTGGCTACTGCCACCGGAGGCTGATTTGCTAATGGACTGTTCACGGTAATGCTTATCGTAGAGACATCGCTTAATCCTTCTGCATCTTCTACCGTAAGGGTAACTTCAAATACGCCAGCAACCGTAAAGGTATGTACAGGATCCGCGGTACTTACTATTGGACTTCCATCACCAAAATCCCATACGTAACTCGTAACAGCCACATCATCGGTAGAAGTACTACCGGTGAAATTCACCGTCAATGGCGCATCTCCTGATAGCGGATTCGCAGTCGCTACTGCCACCGGTGCTTGATTTCCAGTGGTGCTATTCACTGTAATCACAATGGTGTCGATGTCGAAAAGCCCATCGCCATCGGTAACCATAAGTTCAACATCATAGATTCCGGGAAGCGAGAAGATATGAATAGGATCAATATCGGTGGAGGTGTTCCCATCCTTAAAATCCCATAGATAGGAAACAATACCCAAATCATCTGTTGAACCACTACCCGTAAAAGCGACTTCCAAGGGAGCGCTCCCTGTCAACGGAACGGCAGTTGCGACCGCTACAGGAGGCAGGAGCTGATTGACTACAATGGTAACTTCATCAAAACCAACCTCATTATCATCGTCGGTCGCGGTTAAACGAAACACATATTCACCCTGAACCACATTAGAAATAGTTAAATTGGGTGTTGCTTCTCCACTTAAGGTGGCTGAACTAGGACCACTTTGTTGCGTCCACAGGTAATTTGCAATGGCACCACCGTCGGGATCTATCGCATTACCATTGAGAAGAACATTGTTTATGGGTAATGTAATTTCTTGATCTTCACCAGCATCAACAATTGGAGGTTTTGTTCCAAAAACCCCAATTCCCGATATTTTAGGATTTTGAATAATCGACGTAAGCGTTATAGTTAAATTTCCATCATTCACAAAAATCCCACTAAAACTTTCAACAACTGCCGTGGCACTACCTCCCGCTGCTTCAACAATATCATAGGAATTAAGTTGTCGTTGCCCGTTCTCTATGTCAATATTAAATATGCGGGATCCGACTCCGCCCAATGGATCTCCATTGGGTAATCCAAAGAATAGTTCTGCAAAATGTAAATCCACGTTATAATTTCCTTGTGGTACGGGAATTTCATAAATTATAGGGCCATTGGAAGCACTTCTAAATCTCTCCGTTTGATATAATTCGTCATTCGTAGTGTTTTCTATCTCTACACTATTTGTAAACGTAGAACCCGCGTTAAAAAATTGGTCTTCCAGCCAATCCTCTCCATTAAATGTTAACGCAGGGCCACCGGAATTCAGTCGCAATACAACCGGTTCACCGGATACGGTAATCGTCGTTTCATCAAACGCTGTGTCCCCTTCGTCATCGGTAATTGTTAATCTGAAAACATAAGTACCTTCAATCAAATCACTGGCCAAAAGATCAGAGGTGGATTCGTTGGTCAAGGTAGCTAAACTGGGGCCACTCTCTTGCGTCCATTGGTAGGATACGATCGCTCCCCCATCCGGATCCGTACCAGAGCCTATCAAGAACGCATCATCCGGAAGATTTACTTGTAGATCTGGCCCCGCATTGGCAATCGGTAATTCTTTCGCTGCTCCACTTTCAAAAATGCCTATTCCTGATATCTTGGGAAACTCCACCACAGCGGTTAATGTTATGGTTAAACTACCATCAGTAACATTAATTCCCGTAAATCGTTCCACGATGGCCGTAGCACTACCACCAGCTGCTACAACAATGTCATAATTGTTTAGCTGTCCTTGGCCGTTTTCAATACTCACATTAAAAATTCTTGATCCTACCCCTCCATCTGATCCCTCTCCGGGGACTCCAAAGAAAATTTCTGCAAAGTGAAGTTCCACATCGTATTCTCCAGATACCATGGGTATCTCATAGGCAAAGCTACTGGAAGTCGTAAACCGTTCGCTTTGATAGAGCTGGTCGTTAGAGGTGTTGGCTATATCTATGGCATTATTAAATACTGAACCCCCACTAAAATATTGATCCACCAACCAAGTATCCCCATTAAAGTCATAGCTAGATCCTCCTGCATTTAATCGAATTGGGAAGTTGGGGAGCTCAATAACCGTTACCGTAACCTGATCAAAACCGCTGTCGCCCTCATCGTCTACCACCGTCAATCGGAACACGTAAGTGCCTG
>NZ_JAYEEQ010000046.1:0-3480 GCF_034651555.1 Aurantibrevibacter litoralis
TTGTGGCCTATTTGGAAAAGGAAAATGAAGGTGTTCCTAAATCAGAACAAGAACATTTTTTCAATCAAAACAGGGACTGCAAACAACGGACATAGTTAAATATTCCAGTTCGGCTGCAGACCCATAGGCTATCTTGCAAAAGCGGGCGAAATCAGCTTGTGTTAGTTTACCTGAACCTTCAACAAAGTTAGTTGGTATGGATACAGCTGCTTTCCGTATTTGAGAAGTAATTCCAAATAGCTCATGATTAGGAAATTCAGTTGTGAGCAAGTAAATATCTTTCACCAACTGATGAGCCTTTTGCCAAACAATTATGTTTTTGTAATCCTGCATACTGTTAACTATTTACCGTCTACTGATAACTTCTCATATCTTTTCAATTAATTCTGTTCTCACTAATTCGTAGGCCTCTTGAGGATTGTAAGGCACATCAGGCCGCAATAAAGCCGTAGTGTCTCCCAAAAATTCTGCATCCTGCATTTTGGCTTCCATATTGAGCAGGTATTGTTTTTGAGTTGGAGGATGTTCTACTGAGAATTTCATGTATTCCCGGTAACTATGCAGCAAAGCTTCTTTGTCCAAATCTGGTTGCTGACTTAAAGCAATGAACATATCATAAAGGTCCCGTCCTTTTCTGCGTTGATATAACGCTCGGAGTTTGGTGCCTAAAAGTTCTTCCAATCGGTAAGTCGTAAGCTCACATTTGCCATTAAACCATGAAGATTTAACTTCAAAGGGAAACGGCTGTAACCCATGCACAGTAAAATGCTCACGTGTATTTGTTTCTACCTTTAACCTTAGTCTAATTGAAGGAGGAAATTCAGAATCAAAACGACAAATAATCTGTGTTCCGTCCCTTCTAGGTTTCACGGCAGAATCACCTAAAAATGACAGGGCTGTTTGTAAACGTTGTACTGTTTCTTTTATAGGTTCTGCTCTCACCTGCACCAGGTCTATATCTTCTGAGTATCGGGGCTGTGGTTGCAGGTAGAGTTTATGCAAGGCGGTACCACCCCGAAATGAAAGACTATCGGCTAACCAATCATCAGAGAATATTTCGACCAGCGCACGGCAAATAACCAGGTCTTGCTCCACCTGTTCGTTGGTTTGCCAAGGCACCTGCTGGCTCCATTCTGTTATATAAGCCTGTGGTATCATTCGTCAATCTCTATTTCTGTATTCACAATCACCTTCCATCTGTTCTCTGAAGAATAGCCTATGGTTTCTTTAGCTGTCTTCAGTGGTATTCTAAAGAATTTCAATTTTCCCCGCTCCATGGACTCATACAGCGTATCTGCCAATTCCTGATTAAAGCACACGTTTTCTAATAAATAACCCAATCGTTGTAAAGCAGTCGCTGGTGTATGCTGCAAAAGAGTCTCTGAGAAATCAGACGGCTTGATAACTTCAGTCAGCTCATTGAGGACAGTAGCTGCCCGGTTTAGCCCACCTATTCGTTTTTCAAACTGAACCAAATCGCAGGCCGTCAATGCTGCATTTGAAATGTTAAGGTAGCCAGCTTCTGTTTTTCTTTTTTCAATCAGTGGGTCGGGAATTTCTTTAACACTTATGTAATTCACCTTGAGCCCCTTTTTTAGCGTAGAACGAAGCACCGGGAATCCTGTTATGACAAAATACTCTTGGGGCTGCTGATGCGATGCGCCATGAAAGGCTGCTGCATTAAGCAGTGCCACATAATACGGCCGTTGCAGATACTTCATAAAAGCATCCAAATACAAAGGAGGTGGCAGAATGCCTTTGGATAAGTATTGGGGTGGAATAAGTAAGTAATAACCTTTGTACAAGGATATTATTTTCCCTTTTGTGCTTAGCCTGCTCAAGGCTCTTTTAATGGCAATATCAGAGTAGTTTGGAATTTCACTCTGCAAAACATCTTTGGAAAAGCCATAGGCTCCCTTAGCTAGTAAATTGTCCAGCCATTGGTTGATTGATATTTCATTTTGCTCTGCCATCTGAAGAGTAATATTTTGCGAAAGGTACCATATTTCGGTACTTTTCGCAAAAAATCTATCCTATTTTGTTTTTCCATTCTGCCATCGCCAAAAAGTATTGCACTCCTTTGATTTTCAATTCGAACTTGAGCGCCTTTGCTGGGTTTTGAATGCGGTACAGCTCGGGTTCGCTTTTACAGTTCATCACGATATACAACCAAGCCGCATCACCCAACTGCGCTAATCGGTTCATTTCATTTTCACTCAGCATTACACTGCCATCACCTGCCCTTCGTCCTTTCACTTCAATGTATCGCTTCAATTCTTCCGGACTGATGCTTTTTACATCATACCCTTCATTATTTGCGCTGACATCTTGTGGTTGTCAACCCACACTTATTTCATAATCCATAGCAGATTGCATGGCTATTGCTTCAGCCTCATCATCACGGCTCATGCCATAGTGACCTACGTATTCTACCTGTGTGAGAGGTACTACATAAGCACAGCCCAATACTTCAGGAGCCTTTGGATTGAGCTGAGTCATTAAATCCAAACTTTCCAATCGACTTTTCTTTTTCTCTATAAGTTCGTTGATGCGTTCCTGTTTTTTCAAAATCTTTTCCTGCACCTTATGATCACCCAAAAGCACTTTCCCTTGAAGTTCTTGTATGCCAACTTGTAAGTCCATAATGACTTGTGTAAAGGCAGACTCCAGATACCCTCTACGGTCTAATGCATCTGGGGAAGGCTACATTGTAGATGTCAATGCCGTTTTCCCGACACCGATCTTCATCCCGGATAAAGTAATTGGCCAGCTTCAACAGTATTTCATGGTCTTCCGTATGTATTTTGAATTCGGATCCAAACAATTTTTTCCCTTTAACATCCAAATAGCGCAAAATTCTTGGAAAGTTGTATATTAATTTTCCACCAATCACGTCTGCCAGGGTATACACCACGCCGCCTTCCTCGATCCTAGAGGGGTTTTCCATAATCTTTGTGTTTTACGGTTCGGAGATGGTCTTTAATCGGCTTTACTGTTTTAGGCTCAAGGACGCGGATGCCATTGATCATCCATTTTTCGGCTAGTGCCTTCCAGTTGGTGATGCTGGTCGTTCCGTTGAGCGTCCAATCTAAACTGGAATAATGGTGAAAGAATTTTTTTCCTTCAACAGCAGGCCATTTTTTTTCTTTAAAAAATAAAACAACCTCATTTTCCATAGTGTGTGTGTTTTGTTTATTTAAGTTTCTTAAAGGTTTGTATAGGTTTATATTAGGTACTAATACTTGTTCAGTAGTTGTTTCCAACTTATTTGGTAGTTGTTCAGAGCTTGTACCGAATTTGAGCATCCTCACCTGACTGCCCTGATAGGGGTTATGAGAGGGCATATAATGAAGGTATTTCCAGTCATGGAGGTTTTTCAAGCAACGGTGGTAGGTGGCCAGTGTGCAAACAACGGACATAGTATACCACTTTGGCCGGGATAAAGTGAGCATAGCTCGCCGGATGAAAGTGAACCACCTA
>NZ_JAYEEQ010000047.1:0-3435 GCF_034651555.1 Aurantibrevibacter litoralis
AATCGATTTTAAGCAACTAGTTTAAACGGCTCACTTTCATCCGGCGCACATGGCTCAATTTGACCGGCGCATCCACGCATCAGAGAAACCGTTTATTTTTTCATGCTATCAGTTAGAAAAAAGTAATGTTTGAATAAAAATTGCAAATATTTGAAAATATGATATTTATAAAACAGAAAAGTTACTGTTAGTCAGAATTAATATTGAACCAGATAATTCAAGTTCAAAGTAATTTCAATAAGCCTGAGTTATAAATTCTTCCTGAAACTTTTTAGGTGTAATGCCGTAATAAGATTTGAAAACTTGAATGAAATGAGAAGGATTTTCAAAGCCGACTTCCATAGCTACTTCATTGACATTTTTATCAGATGTCTGAAGAATAAATTCTGCTTTCTTTAATCGTTTTTCTTTAACCCATTTAGCGGGTGTTACATTAAAAACTTTCTCAAAATTTCGTTTAAAAGAAGAAACACTCATTCCATTTAAATAGGCAAAATCTTCTACTCTTAAATTTCTAGTAAAATTATTACTCATAAATTCATGCAAATTGTAGTCGTTCTTTTTATTTAAATTGATTAGAAAGTTTTTGAAGCTATGCTGCTTATCGTTAAGCACTAAATTCAATAGAAGTTCTTCTAATTTCACTTTGAAAAGAGGCTCTATTAATAAATTTTCAGACTCAAAATAAGGAAGAAGTGTATTAATATAAGCTTCTAAATTAGAGCTATTCTCAAATTTAAAATATGACCGTGGTGATTCTTTAGAATTTAGATGTGCGAAATACTTTCGATTTTTATTAAAAAAATGCAATAAATAGCTGTCGTCAATAAAAAATAAAATGCTTTTGTAACTATTACTTTCTGCTATTTTTTCGGTTGTTAAAACCAATCCTTTTTTAAGAAAAATAGCTTCATTCTTGTGCAAAACAGTGTCATCATCAAGGGAGTGAAAATATTTTTCTCCTTCAATTCCAAACGCTATTAGGTGTTGGGTAATGTTAATTTTTGATCTTTCTGTTTCAGTTTTCCTGTTCAACAAAACAACCGTATTCCCATCTATATTATAGACTATATCATTTGCAAATGAAGGCTGGTGAAAATGTGATGGAATTGTGATTGTCATGTGCTGTTTTAAATAACAAAATTACGAAAATAGAGCTTTAATAGTATTAGTTTTGGTTGAAAGAGACATTTTTTTGATTTAAATTACCTCTATGTTGTAGTTAAACCTCCATCCACACTCACTATTGAACCTGTTACCCATTTGGATTGTTCTGAAGCTAAAAAAACAGCAATCCCTCCCAAATCATTAGGCTCTCCAATACGCCCCAAAGGATAGTTTGTTTTTACCTTATCAGTAAATTTAGTTCGTTGTTCATCAGTCATTTTCTTCATGGCAGTATTAAAAAGAGGTGTTTTTACGCTACCAGGAGCTATAGCATTTACTCGAATTCCTCTTGGACCTAATTCACAAGCTAACGATTTAGTGAATGAATCCATTGCTCCTTTGGTAAGGGAATAAGCCGTACTATACCTTTCGGGTATCATTTTATGAGAAAAGTAAGACGTTATGTTTATTATATTTCCTTCTGTTTTCTCTAGAGATGGGAGTAATTGCTGCGTTAAAATAAAAGGAGATTGAACATTCATTCTTATAATCTGCTCCAACTCTATGGGATTTATATTTTCTATCTTTTCAAATAATGCCATTGCGGCATTGTTTACCAAAATATCTACTTTACCATAATTCGAGTTTATTTCTTCAGAGAGAGCAGAAATTTTAGAAATATCGGATAGGTCAAAGGAAATGGCATTAACTTTTTGATTATAAATAGATAATTGTTTTTTTGCGCTATTTAGCTTATCTCTATTTCGAGAAATAATAATAACATCTGCTCCATTTTTAACAAATGCTTCTGCAATGGCAAATCCAATACCTTCACTTCCACCAGATATTACAGCTTGTTTTCCTTCTAATAATTTCATAACCGTATTATTAAAAAATGTATAGAGTAGCATCTTACCCTATACATCTTAATGATTTTTCTATATTATTGATTTCCAATGAAAACTTCTAATTCAGTAAATGCCTTGTCCCTAAAGGGCAATAGTTTTTTATAAGCTTCCGATTCAAACACATCTATTATAGCTTGATTGCTTGGAAACTCCATAACAACAACCACATGAAGTTTTTTATTCCCTACGATACTTTGTGCTACTTTGTATTTTCCAATAGGTTTGACTCCTGCATTTTTGAACAATAGGCTTGAATGTTCTGAATAATAAGCAAAAGCTTCTTTTTCGGCTGGATTTAACACAGCATTTACAATCATTAATGATTTTTCCGGCATTTTTTCTGACATAATTTCTAAATTTTTAGTTTGTATTTCTGTTATTACTTTTTTTTTCAAATTTCACTTTTGTTATTTCAAATTCTTGAGCTGTAGGGTTGTTACCTCCAAAAAGCATTTGAAGCTTAGCATAGACTACAAATAGGTCATTGCCTGCTTTCGTGAGTGTAGTTGGGAATGTATTGCCTGTTTCAAAAACCTCTGTTATATTTGCAGATGTCCAATTGTCTTTAGATACTAACTTATACACTGCACTTGGGAAATCTGCACCACTTAGGTTGTTACAGGCAAGGGCGATGGTGTTGTTATCTAAAAGCAATACACCATCAATTGTAGGGAATGGTTTGTCGCCCAATGCAATTTCCTGTAAATTGGAAGGGTTGTTTAGAGGGATTTTAAACAATTTTCCTCCATTGTATATTGCGGCAATGATAAATCCTTCTGAGTGATATGCCAATCCATTAAGTCCAAAAGTGCCTACTGGAGCCTCTAATCTTTTGTCATTAACAAATATGGTTGCTTTACCTTTGCTAGATACTTTGTAAATGATAGGCGAAAAACTGTCAGTAATATAGAAGTTTCCATTATTGTCAATTGTTACATCATTTGCCATATGACCGCCCTGCGGAGCAATAGCAGCTAAATCAATGTACTTTTCCCTTTTGCCTGTTTTTAGATTATAAAATACCGCAGCCGCCAATTTTCCTTTGGTGGCATCACTACTTTTAATACTAGCTCCAGGGTCGCTGTTACAAACAACCAATCGATTTCTTTCAACATCAATTTCAAGCCCTATGGTCGACACTAAATCTTCATCATCTGCAAAAACAGTTACTTTTCCATCTTTAGTAACCTTAACAATTTTACCTTGAGCAACAGAAGTTGTGTAAAAAGATTGGGTTTTGCTATCGAAAACCAATCCCTCGGGGTATAACCCTGGGCTTTTTATTACTACCTCATCAGGTAATTGAGCAAATAAGTTTGTTGATGAGAAACTGCCTATTAATATTATTAATCGTTAGGTAAATTAGTTTGTATTATGCTCTCTAAGCTGCGTATTTTGCGTGCCTGTGGTGGAAATACTT
>NZ_JAYEEQ010000048.1:0-2733 GCF_034651555.1 Aurantibrevibacter litoralis
TTTTAATGAAAAAATTAACCGCTTAATTAATAATCGAAATTTAAAAGATCACTCTTGTTTTATAGGGGTCAAAACATATCTAAAGAGTAGGATTGTATTTTATAATTCGTTTTACAGGAAGCTATAATTCCGAGTAAAGTCAGAAGTAGAATTATTATTTTGTAATTCATTTTTTATAATTCAGTCTTTATTATCTTAAAAATCAAATTGAGTGAAGTGTACTTTCAGATGAGTAACATGGTTTTTCTCAAATTGGTGGCAACGGTTTGCATATGGCTTGTGGCGGTTTCGAAGCACTTTCCTGTCCACTGAAACCAAGGCTAACTACGAAGTAAAAACCTTGCTGGCAGCGGTTCACCCGCCATAAGCTATATGCGTTGTTGTGTGCCGTTTTTTTATTTTTTCTACGTTCTTTTTTAAGTCATATTTCAATAATATGCCACCTAATAATCCATGAATTAGTCCAAGTCCGCCATAAATCCAAAGTTGATAAATTGAGTAACCCGCTATGGATTCGAGAATGCTTGCTTGTCCCTTTTCAAAGGTTGAGTATAGTCCCAAAATAAAGGCTTTTGAATACAGCGTCAGAATCCAAGTCATGAAGAGAATTACAACTGAATAGAGATACAATTTGCGTTCAGTTCTTTTAAGTCGGACAGTCGTTCTCCATGAAAAGAAAAGTCCGATTAATGGAACTGACAGTATAGAAACAGTCCATTGAAGAAGGTCTCGTTCAATCGTGTACCATCTTGGTATTTCTCCCATGATCCAAGTTCCGATTGTCAAGATGACAATTCCGATTAGATAATGCTTGAATATTATTTGGGTTGTCTTTCGCAATCTTTCGTTTTTTCAAATGGCACACAACGGTTTTGTATATGGCTCGTAGCGTGTAAATTATCAATATTTTTTCGGTTAAGCACGAGCCGAATTTTTTAATTTTCGTATTACGTTTTCTTATCAATAAGCCAAATTAAAAAATTTGGCGGATTTGCAAATATGCTGAAACTTCGATTAAGCAACTAATTAGCTATGAGCTATATACGTTGTTGTGCTTTCGTTATTTTTTTATCCTAGAAAGTATTTTGTCAGACGAAATGATTAGGTCTTCATAAAATTTTTCTAAGGCTATACTTTGATAATATCTAGATACTAAAAGAGTTTCTAAAGTTTTGTCATTCAGAAACTTGTCTTTATCTATCATTGATGTTGGTCTTGGGTCATTCTTATAATACTTCGCCACAAAATCCCATTTATTATTTTTTTGGAAAATAGTAGGATATTGCTCATTTAAATAAGGTTCGTATTTCGTTTGTATTTGAGTATTAGATATATGTTCTCTTTCTTTGGTTCTGTCAATCAATGAATAATAATCAAGAATAGCGGTTCTCAACTCACTGTTCAAAAAAGGTATTTCATTCGATTGATTAATTGTTTCAATTGCATTAGTATTAGGACTAAACGTAAATTCTTGATACAGCATGATCAGATATTTTTTGAGTTGAATGTCGATTGGCTCTAATGTCATCATTTGAAGCATTGCAGAATCTGCTGCTAATTTTCTTTCGGTAATGTTTAGTTTTAATTCTTGAAGTTGTAATTGGTCTTCAATTATGTTCTGTTCAAGTATTTCAAGATGGTCAGTTATTGATTTATTCAATTTGACTTGCTCATTCCAATTATTTATTCCAAGAGCAATTAAAATTCCAATGACCACAAGTATTATTTCTCCAATTGCATAAATCAGATATTTACTGAATTTGTTTTCAGTCAGCATTTTTTGTCTAATTTTTCTAAAGAATTTTATCATTGGTTATTGGTTGGTCATAATGAAGCACAACGTTCTTCGTGTATGGCTCGTTGCGGATAAAACAGCGAGACCTTTCGAGTAAGTCGTAAAGTTAGCAAAAAATCGCAAACTTTCGAGTCAATCACTTGCCCCGCAATGAGCTATACACAGTGTTGCCACACGTATTTTTATCAGTTTTTTTATTCCGTTCGGCCTCTACTCTACTCAGGTTTTTCAATCCGGCTAATTTCGTTCCGTTCAGTTTTTCTCAGCTCGGATTTTCGGTCTGTCGCTCAACTAAAATCAAATTCGACTCGTGAAATTCTGCGTTTCGTGTATTCATTCCGCGTGTAAATTCCGTTTTCCGTTACCTAAAATTCTCATTTCGGAAATTCGTTCCGTGCGGAAAATCGGTCTGTTTTCAGTATTTCGGTGTCGTTTTTCAAGTCGAATTTTCACTAAAAATCAGATCGTTTTTTTCAACAGAATATCTTTCAATAATATGTGTGGCAACGTTTTGGTATAAGCGTAGTGCGGCATTAGTAGCACTTCACTTTCCGTTTGCACGGTACTTTAATAGATGTAAAATACTCAATTTTAGCGATTCAGCCCGCATTACGCTTATACATTGTTACCCAACGTTTTTAATTCGAAATCATAGACTCATAGATGCTTGCGTAAAGTACCTAGTTACTATTAACAAATGTAACTAATATAGAAGTGATCATTTAACAGGGCTAGTTAGTATGTTTTTTGAACTAAATGAGATACCTCTTCACTTGCATTTCGAAATACCTTTGTATCAGAAATAGATAAAATCTTAAAATTATGAAAGTCTTAAAAAAGGTACAAAAAATGCTACTACTGTTATTAATAAGAGCATAAATTAGTTTGTTTAATTGAGATAAAAGCCTTATATTTATTGAATGAAAGGCAAAAACAAG
>NZ_JAYEEQ010000049.1:0-2610 GCF_034651555.1 Aurantibrevibacter litoralis
ATTTCTTGTATTTCATCTTTCAAATGTATTAGTTTGAAATTTAAAATATCACTCCGAACTTATTGGGGGCTAAAGTATAAGTAATGTTGCTACTTAAAAAGTAAATAGCTCCAACTGTTGCAGCAATGCCAATAATGGTTCTGATGGTTCGGTCTTGCCAACCGATGTTTCTGTTGTAGGAATATGTAATTCCTTTGATTAAATTGTTCATTATATTTCTTTTAGTCCTTCCACTTCGTGTGGAATTACTATTGAAACAACAGAACTTGTCAGGTGTGACAAAACTTTATAAAATAATTTGTTTGAACGTCTCTTGTCGAATTTTCGGGTCTCGTTTTACAATGACCGCTAACGGTTTGCGCATATGGTTTGTGGCGGGCAAACAAGCGCAAATTTTTCGGATTGGTAATTACGTTTATAAAAATACAAAAACTTTGCTTTTAGCACTTATTCCGCCATAAACTATATGCGCTGTTAGCCATAGTTTTTTTTAAAATTTAGTTCGAGATTTTTCACCTTTTATAAAATCAAACTTGCCATAAAATTCGGGACTATTTAAAATACTTTTCAAGTCATTTTTGGAAGTCCTGTTTCTTATAAGTATTTCAAAATCATATTTTTTTCCTGACTTTTCAGTTATTTCAAGGTAGTTTTTATTTCCGAATATTGAGTGAGTTGTCCAACTCCCATAATCCATATATTTTAGATAAATGTTTTCAAGTTCATTCAGGGCAATACTTTTAATTTCGCCATTTTCAATAAACTCAATTATGTTAGTTGAAATTTTTAGATTTCCGATTTTTTTCGGTTTAATTAAAGATTGTCCGAATAAAAAATAAGTTCCTAATAAATAAATAGTTAAAGCTAAATATTTCAAATATGTATTTTGATTCTCTTTGTCATAAAAAAAAATATAAAATGTTGAAAATAAATAAAGAATTCCAAATACAATCATAAAGATTTTATTGAATTCCTTTGTTTTTACTATTTCAGTTTCAAATTCTGTTGTCATTTTTCTTAAATTATGGCTAACGTTTATGTATAAGATTAGTGGCGTGTTTAAGCACCTAATTTAGCAAATAAACACCAGATAGAAAATCCGCGAGGATTTTCGTAAGTAGGCGAGAACTAGCCATTAATTTTATAATGTGTTGGGCATAGTATTTTATTAATCCAATGTTGTTTTCCTTATAAGGTGAATTCCGCCAATTTCGTAAGCAACACTTATTGGAATGGGTTTACCTTTTAAGTTAAAACTTCCGTTTTGAAAAGGTGTAATCCTTTCATCGATAAGGAAAAAATATTCTTCTTTATTTGTCAAAACATTTAAATTACTATTCGTAAGTTCTATTTGTTCAAAATATTCAACAATTCCGAGTTTGTTAAGTTCTGGAATTGTTATTTTTTTTGAGTTTATTTCACACACGTGTTTTTCCCCAAGTCCAGGCATTCCAAACCAAGGCATTGCTTGTCCGACTTGTAATGAGATTTTTGAAGTATCTCCCTCAAATAGAAAGTGCTTAACTTTAAAAGTTTCAAATTCAGGTGGTAAGGATTTTTTCGGAAATGGCTCTTCTGCTTTCCAAAAGAACATAACTTTATTTTGCCAACCTTGGTCATTTGGGTCATTGCAAACTAAATTGTCAGTCCAATAGTGCATATAAAGTTGACTAGCACGCAAAAGAATAGTTGATTTTTCAATACTGTTTTTTTGCTCGGTTGTTAAATCTCTGATTATTTTATATCCAGAATTATTGTCTACAGCAACAAATTTATCTCCTTCGTTTAACTGAACTTTTTCTTTTTCAATTTCATCTTTTTGTTCAGTTTTCGAATCCTTTTTTCCGAACAATTTGTCAAATATTCCCATTAATTTATGTCAATTAGTTTCTCGTTTTGTACTGTCGTTTATATTATGCCCAACGGCTCGGGTATGAAACGTAGGGCATTTCGAAGCACTTAACTGTCCGCCCGAGACCGATCTTGCTAAGAAACCGAAACTTGCGGAAACCACCGTCCGCCCTATGTTTTATACCCATTGTTGTGCGGTCGGCTTTTTTATTTTTTCAATGTTTCGTTCAATATCGGAAATTCGTTTTCAATTCTTTTGTCGTCCATAATTCCATCATGATTATTGTCACCGTATGAAAGTCCTACTCTGATTAAACTCCGAAGTCCTTTAATTTCATTTCTGTCAAGTCGAAGTACCATTTGATTAAATTTTTCTTCTCCAACTTGATAAATTATTTGAGTCAAAACGAATCCTAAGTCATAGCAGCCCGCACCACCCCCACAGGGGAAATTTGTCAATTTCGGTATGGCTTTTTCATTTTCGCTCAAGGCGTCTTGAATTAGGTTTCTTAATTCCTTGTTGGTTCCGTAGTCTTGATGAATGTAAAGTGTCTCGGCAATAATAATTCCGTTCGTCTCTTTTTCTTTACAACTAATCAAAGTCAAAGTGCAAAGCAGAATTGATATTGTCAGAACTCGTGTCATCTATGGATTGTCGTCTTTTTTAGCTGCCGCACAACGTTTTGGCTATGAGCAGTTGGGGATTTCTTACCCTAATTTTTCAGTATAGCACTGACCTTTATTTTATCCACTATATTT
>NZ_JAYEEQ010000004.1:0-204471 GCF_034651555.1 Aurantibrevibacter litoralis
ACTTGCATGTGTTAGGCCTGCCGCTAGCGTTCATCCTGAGCCAGGATCAAACTCTTCATCGTTAATTCTTAAATAATATCTAATTACTCAAAAACTACCAAAATATCCCGCTCATCGTCTCGATTTAATTTCTGTCTTTACAATATGTCAAATGAACTTATCTATTCCTTCACCCCAAACATCTCTGCCTTAAAGCGGGTGCAAATATAATATCGTTTTTTTAATTCTTAAGCCTTTTTACAAGCTTTTTTTTATTAGCACAAATCACAAATCACAACAACTTGGAAAACACCTTTTTAGAACGTTATGTTTCTTGAGGTGAATAAAAATATTTCTTCTAATAAAAAATTTCTTGAAACTGACTATCCCCGAGACAAGCCATAGGGGTATACTTCTACTGCGCTCAGTACGGGTTTCGCTAGTTTCATTTTGGCCTTTGGGCCAAAAACCGAAATGTTGTATTATACCTCACCCGGAACTGCAAAAAGGCAGTTCCGATCGCACGAAAGGAGCGATAAATAGGAAACCCCGACCCAAGGGTCGGGGAATCTTTAGATTGAAGCTTAAATGTATCGAAACGCTTCAACTGTGTCCATCGTGCTAATAGTATTCGCCAAAACTAATTTACTCCGTTTCATTCTCAATTAAATTGAGGCATTCCGCACTCTTCACTTTCGGCAGGAACCCAACTAATAGCTATAACACTTTTCAAAATAACACCTTAACTCCTTCGCATTGTTGGCAAACCTTATCCGTATTCCATTAAATCGCACCTCATACTTAAAATGATACCTTATATATATTGCCGACCTCAATAGTACATCCTATATTTGCACTCCTATTGCCAAAAAAATATGATCAATATTACCTTACCTGACGGAACGATCCGGAATTACGAAAATGGGACTACCCCAATGGACATTGCCAAGAGCATTAGTGAAGGCTTAGCTCGAAATGTGATTTCTGCTGCCTATAATGGCACTACCATTGAAACAACTACTCCCTTAACGCAGGACGGTTCTCTTGTTCTATATACATGGAACGACGCTGAAGGAAAAAAAGCATTTTGGCATTCTAGCTCTCATGTGGTGGCGCAAGTGCTGGAAGAGAAATATCCCGGCGTAAAACTCACCATTGGCCCTGCTATAGAAAATGGATTTTATTATGATGTAGATTTAGGTGCACATTCTCTTTCTGAAAAGGATTTTCCGGAAATTGAAAAAAGAGCCTTAGAAATTGCGAGAGCAAAACACGATTTTAGAATACACCCCGTGTCTAAAGCAGCAGCTTTAAAACTTTACCAATCGCAGGGCAATGAATATAAAATTGAACTAATAGAGAATCTCGAGGATGGCACTATAACCTTTTGCGACCACGATACCTTTACCGATTTATGTAGAGGCGGTCATCTTCCTAATACCGGTTTTATAAAGGCGATTAAAATTTTAAGTGTTGCCGGTGCTTACTGGCGAGGCGACGAAAAAAACAAACAGCTAACTCGGGTATATGGTATTTCGTTCCCAAAACAAAAAGAACTTACAGATTATTTGGCTCTTTTGGAAGAGGCAAAGAAAAGAGATCATCGCAAATTAGGTAAGGAATTAGAACTTTTCACCTTTTCTCAAAAAGTAGGACAAGGGCTACCTCTATGGCTACCAAAGGGTGCGGCATTGCGTGAACGTTTGGAGCAATTCCTTAAAAAAGCGCAAAAAAAAGCAGGCTACGAAATGGTAGTTACGCCTCACATAGGGCAAAAAGAACTTTATGTTACTTCCGGACATTATGCTAAATATGGAGCAGATAGCTTTCAGCCTATAAAAACGCCTAAAGAGGATGAAGAATTTTTGTTAAAACCAATGAATTGTCCGCATCACTGCGAAATATACAAAACCAAGCCCTTCAGTTATAAGGATTTACCCAAACGCTTCGCGGAATTTGGAACCGTATATCGCTACGAGCAAAGCGGGGAACTTCATGGGCTAACTCGCGTTAGAGGGTTTACCCAAGATGATGCCCACATATTCTGTACCCAAGAACAACTAGACCAGGAATTTAAAAATGTGATCGATTTGTCACTGTATGTCTTGCGATCTTTGGGCTTTGATAATTTTACGGCTCAGGTTTCGGTACGCGACTTGGAAAAACCGGAAAAATATATTGGCTCTATTGACAATTGGGAAAAGGCAGAAAATGCTATTATCAATGCTGCCCAAGAAAAAGGATTACGCTACAAAATCGTTTCCGGAGAAGCCGCCTTTTACGGCCCTAAATTGGATTTTATGGTAAAAGACGCACTAGGGAGGCATTGGCAGTTGGGTACTATTCAGGTAGATTACAATCTTCCGGAACGATTTGACCTAACCTATAAAGGGAGCGATAATGAGCTGCATAGACCGGTTATGATTCACAGGGCTCCCTTTGGTAGCATGGAACGATTTATAGCCCTTTTGTTAGAGCATTCGGGCGGTAATTTTCCATTATGGCTTACCCCGGAACAAGCCATCATCCTGCCTGTGAGCGAGAAACATGAAAAATATGCCGAAAAAGTTTTAAATTCACTGGAAAATAACGAAATTCGCGCCCTCGTAGATCGTAGGAATGAGACGGTTGGAAAAAAAATCCGAGAAGCAGAGATGAATAAAATTCCGTTTATGCTCATCGTCGGAGAGAACGAAGAATTAGAAAACACCATTTCTGTCCGAAAACATGGAGGTGAAGACATAGGATCTATTTCCATAACAGAATTTATAGACTTGGTTTCTAACGAAATAAAACGTACCTTAAAGTCGTTCTAAAAATAATGTTTAACTAAAAGATAAGGCCATAGCAATACGAAAAAGATTTAAACCTCAACCGAGGAGGGAAAATAAAAATCCCCACAACATCAATGAAAAAATAACGGCACCACAGGTAAGGCTCGTTGGTGACAACGTGGAAGTGGGCGTGTACTCCTTCAGAGATGCCATTACAAAAGCAGAGGAATTGGAGCTGGATTTGGTTGAAATTTCACCCAAAGCAGACCCACCGGTATGTAAAATAACGGATTACAAAAAATTCCTTTACGAGCAGAAAAAAAGGGAGAAAGTGATAAAGGCCAAGGCTACAAAGGTTATTGTAAAAGAAATACGCTTTGGTCCGCAAACCGATGACCACGATTACGAATTTAAAAAGAAGCACGCCGAAAAGTTTCTTAAGGAAGGTGCCAAGCTAAAGGCGTACGTCTTCTTTAAGGGACGATCTATCGTTTATAAAGACCAAGGAGAAATACTCTTGCTAAAATTGGCTTCTGAACTCGAAGATTTTGGTAAGGTAGAGCAGATGCCGCGATTGGAAGGAAAACGAATGACGATGTTCTTGGCTCCCAAAGCGAAAAAATAATACAAAGTTTCCCCGTTGTAAAAGCATATGGTTACTTCTTAGAACGAAGTACCTTAAAAATAGTAAGTGAGATAAACCCTAAAGCAGGAAAAGATGCCTAAAATGAAAACAAAATCCAGTGCTAAAAAGCGATTTAAGCTTACGGGTACCGGTAAAATTAAAAGAAAACACGCGTACAAAAGCCACATTCTTACAAAGAAATCGAACAAGCGTAAGTTAAAGTTAACACATTCTACGCTGGTACATGTGGCCGATGAAAATAGTGTGAAAGAACAGTTATGTTTAAAATAATTGTTCACAAAGGTAATTCATAATAACCCTGGAGTAAGGCAAAAAAAAGAGTTGAGAGTTAAAAGTTGAGAGTTTAGAGTTTAATAAAAACGCATCTCTACTCACTTTTAACAGCGTTGACCGCCTACTACAAAAAAAATTAAAAACTTATGCCTAGATCAGTAAATTCAGTTGCTTCAAGAGCACGAAGAAAAAAAGTAATGAAACAAGCCAAAGGATACTTTGGCCGACGTAAAAATGTTTGGACGGTAGCTAAGAATGCGGTTGAAAAAGCCATGTTATATGCCTACAGAGACCGAAGAAATAAGAAAAGGAATTTTCGTTCCTTATGGATAACCCGTATCAATGCGGGTGCCAGATTACATGGCTTGTCTTATTCGCAGTTTATGGGAAAAATAAAAGCCAACAATATTGAGTTGAACCGAAAGGTTTTGGCCGACTTGGCCATGAACCACCCGGTGGCGTTCAAAGCTATTGTTGACAAAATAAAATAGATTTACAAACCTATCTCACTTTATAAAAACCGATTCTTAAGAATCGGTTTTTTTTATTTTCGCTATGGCCGCCTTAAATTCTTCCCAATCAATTAGTTCGTCCCTGTTTTTGTCATATCCTGCGATGAGTTTTGAGGAAACAATCCCTCTTAGAAAACCACTTACTTCAGCCTCTTTAAGCAGTTTTATGATTTCCGCCTTGGATAGCTTTTGGTCGTTATCGGCATCAAAAAAATTAAAGGCTTCTTGTGGTGTTTCAAAATGATTGGTGATCAAAATCTGTAATTTGTTTAAAATAGACTCTTCTGCTGTCATAAGTATGGTATTTTAAAGCGAATGTATCACAATTTCTATAAAATCATCAAGCCGATATACGTGCTTATATATGTGCACTTTGTTCCTCTCTACGATGTACTCGGCCTGTCCAAAGCGTGTTTCCTTCTCGTCTAAATCCCAAAGACCGAAACCACCAAATTTCGCCCGGAAGCCCTATTTCTGTGTTCACACAAATATATGCCTTGCCAAATTCCCAAATTAAGTGCGCCATTAGTGATCGGTATCTGTACCGATACGCCCATTAAGGAGGACTTGATGTGCGCCGGCATGTCATCGGATCCCTCATAATTGTGAATATAATACGGTTCGTTTTCAGGCACCATAACGTTCATGTGGCTTTCAAAATCTTGGCGCACGGTAGGATCTGCGTTCTCATTTATGGTGATGCTCGCCGAAGTATGTTTTATAAAAACCTGAAGCGTCCCCATTGTAAACGTTTTCAATTCCGGTAAAGCCCGCACTATCTTGTCGGTAATAACATGGAATCCTCGGGGGTATGCCGGTAACGTAATTTCATTTTGGTAGTATCGCATCGTACACGAAAAATAGTGCAATAATTTGGCCTAAAATAAGCTAAACTTCCTATAACTACAAGCTAATTTCGATCTGTATCGTATACCTTTGCCCCCTTAATTGCTATAGTATGGATTTTTCAAAAATAAAGATGGTCGTTAGCGATATGGACGGCACCTTACTGAACTCGAAACACGAGGTGAGTTCACAGTTTTTTCGACTGTTCTACGAGCTTCAAAAACGCAACATTTTATTTGTAGCTGCCAGTGGCAGACAATATAACAGTATCGTAGATAAGTTACATCCCATAAAAGATGACATCATCATCATTGCAGAAAACGGGGGCTTTGCCAAGCACCGCAATGAAGAGCTTTTAGCTACCCCATTACCGACCAAACATACCACTACGGTTTTAGATATCTTAGAACAAATAGAAGGTGCATACCCGGTACTTTGCAGTAAATACAATGCTTTTGTTACTAATAAATCGCCCGAATTTGTGGCCAAATTACGAGAGTATTACAGTGCGTTTGAAATTGTAAATGCGTTGTCTGATTTTGATGGTGAAATTATGAAAATTGCGACCTACCACTTTGATAGCTCCGAAAAATTCCTATATCCTGCCGTGCAACAATTTGAAACGGAATTAAAAGTGAAGATTTCCGGGGAAAATTGGATGGATATCTCAGATATTAATGCTCATAAAGGCTTTGCGCTGCAAAAAATACAAAAACTACATGGGATACTCCCGGAAGAAACCATGGTCTTTGGCGATTATAATAATGACTTGGAAATGTTAGCCCAAGGGCATTTTAGCTTTGCCATGGAAAACGCGCATCCAAACGTACTGCAAGTTGCAAATTACCGTACCAGCAGCAATGATGCCTTTGGGGTGGAGCGCGTTTTGGAAAATTTAATTGCCCGTACCACAAACTAGGTTTTCTGCTTTTGTTTCTGTGCCGCAGGAAAAAGGACATTATTCAGGATTAGTCGATATCCCGGCGAATTGGGGTGTAATTCCAGTTCGGTTTTTGGGTCGCCCACCCGATGCTGGTAGTCTTCCGGATCGTGTCCGCCATAGAACGTAAAAAATCCCTTGCCTTTAATACCGTGAATGTAACGTGCCTCGCTATTGATTTTATTTTCGCCCAAAATTAATACCGTAGGCTTTACTTGATTGCGATCAAAGGCCGTTGTTTGCCCCATAAACCCTTTCACCAGCGCGGTATGGTTTTGGCAAAGCATGGTAGGGATGGGATCCCATTTGGCAGAAAAATCCATCAACGAAAAATAATCCATTTCCTTAGGAATGACATTCGCACGGCGCTCGGTCATGTCTATCGATGAGAATTCGTAGCGCATAGGGTTGCGCTCCAGCACAAAATCGGTAAAGGCAAAGGTATTGGCATAGTTCATTTTTGAAGCATAATCCGGATCGGAAGGATCCCCATCGAACATGGGTTCACAAATATCTACACCTTCTGCGGCTAGGGCAATGTCAAAACTATCGGTGGCAGAACACATGGCAAACATAAAACCGCCTCCAACCACATAATTCCTAATTTTTAATGCCACATCGCGTTTCGATTCTGACACCTTTTGATACCCCAGGCGGTTGGCCATAGCCTCTGCCTTTGCTTTAGTTTCTATATACCAAGGGGCGGCCCGGTAAGCGCCGTAAAATTTGCCATACTGTCCTGTAAAATCCTCGTGATGCAAGTGCAACCAATCATACAAAACCAACTGATCGGAAAGTACTTCTTCATCATAAATAGTTTCATACGGGATTTCTGCATAAGTAAGTACCATTGTTACGGCATCATCCCACGGAAGATTGTCCTTGGGAGAATAGACGGCAATTTTTGGCGCCTTTTCTAAAATTATAGCCTCCTGATTTTGCGAAGGGCTACTAATACCTTCTAACAATGTTCCCGTCTGCGCATCGGTTAAGATCTCGAATGTGACACCTCTAATTTGGCATTCTCTTCGAATTTGTTCCCCATCGGGTAATAGAAAAGAACCTCCTCGATAATTGAGCAACCATTGTACTTTTTGTTGTTTGGAAAGTACCCAATACGTGATACCGTAGGCTTTTAAATGATTTTTTTGGCTTTCGGCATCCATGGGTATTAATAAGGACGACGCCATGACCGATGTGGACAAAAACAATCCCAATACACCAAATACCACTACTATAGTACGTCTTACGTAGGGTGTACCTTTAGTGCATTCCGAATTTAAATGGCTATTTCTAAAGGGTTTAAAAAGGTACGTCATTATCATCCACCTCATCATTCATACTACTGCCAAAAGCCTGATTGGCATCTGGTAGATTTTTTGTTTTGAAGGGATTGTCTTCATTGGCATTCATCTTAGATTGAAACTCAAAAGGAGAATCAAAGTCTTCTAAATTATCAAATTTACCTAGATTACCAATAAACTTTAACCTAATATTATCCAAACCACCATTCCTGTGTTTGGCCACAATAAACTCGGCCTGCCCAGTAGTGGGCGATCGTTCTTCATCATCCCATTCATCAATCTTATAATACTCCGGCCGGTAAATAAAAGATACGATATCCGCATCTTGTTCTATAGCACCGGACTCCCTAAGATCGGACAAAATAGGTCGTTTGCTACCTCCTCGGGTTTCAACGGCTCGGGACAACTGAGAGAGTGCAATAATAGGCACATTAAGTTCCTTTGCCAAGGCTTTAAGGTTTCTGGAGATGGTAGAAATTTCCTGTTCCCGGTTTCCTCCTTTCTGACTGCCACCGGCGGTCATTAACTGCAAATAATCGATGATGATAAGCTTAATGCCGTGTTGCGAAGCCAATCTTCGCGCCTTGGCCCGTAAATCAAAAATAGACAGGGAAGGGGTATCGTCTATGAGTAAAGGGGCGCTTTCTAACGACTTTACTTTTACGCTGAGTTGTTGCCACTCGTGTTTCTCCAATTTTCCGGTTCTCAACTTCTCGGAAGAAAGTCCGGTTTCGGAAGAAATGAGTCGGGTTATAAGTTGCACGGAAGACATTTCTAAGGAAAAAAAGGCCACCGGAATATCCGAATTAACCGCCATGTTTCTGGCCATGGACAAGGTAAGTGCCGTTTTACCCATACCCGGACGGGCTGCCACAATGATAAGATCGCTAGGTTGCCAGCCCGAGGTTAGTTTATCTAGTTTGGTAAATCCGGAGGGCACGCCACTAAGCCCTTCTTTTTGAGCAATCTCCTCGATCCGTTTTTTGGCCTGAATCACTAAATTTTGTGCTGTCTCGGCAGAACGTTTTAAATTGCCTTGTGTAACCTCGTAGAGCTTGGATTCTGCACTGTCTAAAAGATCGAAAACATCTGTGGCATCTTCATAGGCATCTTCAATAATTTCATTCGAAATTTTGATAAGACTACGCTGAATAAATTTCTGTAGGATGATACGCGCATGAAACTCAATATGCGCAGAAGATGCTACTTTTTGAGTGAGTTTGATAAGGTAAAAATCGCCCCCACTAGACTCTAATCGTCCATCTTTCTTTAATTGCGAGGAAACGGTTAATAAATCGATAGGTTGCGAATTTTCAAAAAGTTTTATAATCGCCTCATAGATATAGCGGTGCGCATCCTTGTAAAAAGCTGTCGGATGTAAAATATCGATGACTTCATCGATTCCCTTTTTATCAATCATCATAGCGCCCAATACAACCTCTTCTAAATCAAGTGCTTGAGGTGGTATTTTTCCCCTTTCTAAGTTGATAATAGTGCTTCTATCTATTTTATGACCAATAACAGGACTTGTTTTTTCCATGGCTGCTAAAGTATACAATTAACCTTAAGGTAACTTAAAAAAGGGACATTACCATATCAACATTTCGCAAACAATTACAATGTTGATAAGTCTTAAAAACTGTTGATAACCAAAAAATCCAAAGTTGCCGGACTTTGGATTTTTTGTAGTGTTCTTAAAAAGTGTTTCTTATCCGTTGAACACACCCATATTAGCGTATTTGTCCATGCGCAATGCCACCAATTCGGTTGGTGATAACTTTTTTAATTCCTCGTAATGCGCTACAATTTTGTTTTTTACGATTTCGAAGGCCTTTTCTCTATTGGTATGTGCGCCTCCGATAGGTTCTCTAACGATTTCATCGATCAGTTTAAGTTTTTTCATATCGGTTGCCGTCAGCTTTAAGGCTTCGGCAGCCTGCTCTTTATACTCCCAACTACGCCATAAAATAGACGAACAAGATTCGGGCGAAATTACAGAATACCATGTGTTTTCGAGCATTAAAACCTTATCGCCTACCCCAATACCCAAAGCACCACCCGAGGCGCCTTCACCAATAATAACCACGATGATAGGAACCCTTAAGCGGGTCATTTCTAAAATATTACGGGCAATAGCCTCGCCTTGTCCGCGTTCTTCTGCTTCAATGCCGGGAAATGCACCGGGAGTATCGATTAGTGTAACTACGGGAATACCAAATTTCTCGGCAGATTTCATTAAACGTAAGGCTTTGCGATAGCCTTCTGGATTGGCCATTCCAAAATTGCGATATTGTCTTGTTTTGGTATTGTACCCTTTTTGTTGGCCAATAAACATGTACGTCTGATCGCCAATTTTTCCCAGACCGCCAATCATCGCTTTATCATCCTTTACATTGCGATCGCCATGCAATTCTAGAAAGGTATCGCCAAAAATAGCATTAAAATAATCTAACGTATACGGTCTGTTGGGGTGTCTGGAGAGCTGTACCCGCTGCCATGCTGTAAGATTTTTATAGATTTCTTTGCGCGTATCGTCCAGTTTTCGTTCTATCTGTTTGCAGGTTTCGGAGACATCCACATCGCTTTCTTTCCCAATGATCATGCATTTGTCCAATTGCTCTTCGAGTTCCTTTATAGGGAGTTCAAAATCCAAATATTCCATGCTTTTTTATAGGTTTAGCTAAGGTTATGATGGGCAAATATAAAACATTCATGCCGAACCTTTAGTAACCAACGGCTTTTTTAACCTTGATCTGTTTTTTATAATTCCACTGGCTACAACGGTGGTGAGGATAACCAAAGCTCCTATATAAAATAAGGGATTCATTTTTTCTGAATCGCCCAAAATTAGAAAAGCAAGTACAATACCGTATACAGGTTCCAGATTGGTGGTTAGCATAACGGTATACGGACTTATAAATCGCATGATTTTTACAGATGCAATAAACGCATAGGCCGTACAAATGGAGGCCAACAGAAAAATAAAAGTCCAATCGCTCATTGTAAGCGTAAAGAAATCGGCGCTGAATCTATTCTGGAATGCCAAGACAATGCTTAACACACACATACCACTACTCATTTCAAACAGAGCGATGATAGACGGTCTTTCTTGATGGATTAATTTACCATTTATCAAAGAAAAAACAGCTGCTAAAAATGCAGAAACTAGTGCCAGTAAGATACCGTAGGCATATTGTGTTTCCACTTTAAAAATGAGGAACAATGCGCCCATAACAATAAGACCAAAAACAATTTCGTATCCTATTAGTTTGCGTTTGTACCAAATAGGTTCTAACACGGCTGCAAATAGCGCACCGGTAGCCATAGTGGCTAGAGCAATAGACACATTAGATACCTTAATGGCTTCAAAAAAAGTAAGCCAATGCAATGCAATTATAAGACCTGCCACACCCATGGTACCCCATAACTTGCCGTTCCATTGCATTCGTATTCCCTTAAATACGATAAATAGAAAGATAAGTACGGCGGCCATACCCATTCTGTACCACACTAAGGAAAGTGCATTAATAGTTATTAATTTTCCCAATACAGCCGTAAAGCCCCAAATAAAAACAATGACATGGAGATGCAGGTAGTTTTTAAGTTTATCGTTTTGCATTTTGCAGTAAGTAAAACGCTAAAAAACCAAAGGCAATGTTGGGAATGAGTACTGCCAACGCGGGTGAGAAACCCGATTGCTGTGCCAAGGTACCAAAGACCTTATCAAAGAAAATAAAGATAAACGCCACTAAAATGCCAAATGCCAAATTAGTGCCCATGCCGCCTCTGCGCTTCACCGAAGACACGGCCACCGCAATTATGGTTAAAATAAAAGCGGTGACAGGCAGTGCCCAACGTTTGTATTTCACTAAAATATAGGTGTTTATATTTGATGCTCCTTTTCGTTTCTGATCTTCAATGAATGAATTGAGTTCGAACAGATTTTTGGTTTCAGCAATGTACGATACCGGGGTAAGATCATCTATCCGGAAATTAAAAATAGTATCTAACCTGTTTTTTGTTTCCATTATTTCAATACTATCTCTAAGCTTCCTTTTTTTGTAGGCCGTAAGCCGGTATACCGAGTCCTTTGGAATCCACCGAATGTTCGCTGCCGAAATTTTGAATTCTAAAACGTTTTGTTCGTTAAAATGTTCGTAGGTAAAATTATAGCCTATTTGCCGTGCGGGATCAAAACTGCTTACGTAGATATAATCGTTTTCATTTAACTGATTGTAAATATTGCTGGTAACCCTATCTTTTTTTCCTTTTTTTAAATAGGTATAAATAAATTCGTTAAAGCCTTTACTGGAATTTGGCACAATAAACATCCCCATAAAAAACATGAGTACCGCAATAATAGAAGCTCCTATTAGGTACGGTCTTAAAAAACGATTAAAAGAAACGCCGGAGCTCAAAATAGCGACAATTTCGGTATTGTTCGCCAATTTTGATGTAAAGAAAATAACAGACAGAAACAGAAAAATAGGAAACAACAGACTCCCAATATACACTGTAAAATGAAGATAATAGATCAAAATTTCATTTAATGGTGCTTCATTGGTAATCATCTTATCGATTTGCTCGGCCAAATTGGCCATGATACCAATGGGAATAAAAAGCATCAACATTACCGCAAAAGTAAGAAGATAGCGTTTTAATATATATTTGTCTATAATGGTCACCTTACAGCCTTTTGTCCATTTGTTGTACCATACTATTTTTCCAAGGGGTAAAATCTCCTGCTAAAATATGCTTTCTGGCCTCACGAACCAACCACATGTAGAAGCCAAGATTATGGATAGTTGCAATTTGCTTTCCCAAATATTCGTTGGCGGCAAATAGATGTTTTAAATATGCTTTGGAATATTCTCTGTCTACAAACGTAGTGCCGTTTTCATCTATAGGCGAAAAATCATCTTCCCATTTTTTATTTTTGATATTGATGGTGCCCTGCGCTGTAAATAACATCCCATTTCGCGCATTTCGGGTAGGCATGACACAATCGAACATATCTATGCCTAAGGCTATGTTCTCCAGAATATTTATGGGTGTACCTACTCCCATTAAATAGCGCGGTTTATCTTCGGGCAAAATTCCACAGACTACTTCGGTCATGGCATACATTTCTTCAGCGGGTTCCCCTACCGAAAGTCCACCAATAGCATTCCCCTCGGCTCCTGCATTGGCAATATATTCTGCAGATTGTATGCGCAATTCTTTATAGGTAGATCCCTGCACGATAGGGAAAAAAGTTTGTTGGTAATCGTAAATCAATGGTGTTTTCACTAAATGAGCCATACAACGGTCTAGCCACCGGTGTGTCATGTGCATAGATCGTTTGGCATAGGTATAGTCGCAGGGATACGGCGTACATTCATCAAACGCCATAATAATATCGGCACCAATGATACGCTGAATTTCCATCACGTTCTCTGGGGTAAACATATGATGAGAGCCATCGATATGCGATTTAAATTTTACGCCTTCTTCCTTTATTTTTCGATTGGCCGATAACGAATAAACCTGATATCCACCGCTATCGGTAAGAATATTCTTTTCCCATCCCATAAATTTATGGATACCTCCTGCCATTTGAAGAATATTGGTTTTGGGTCGTAAGTACAAATGGTAGGTATTTCCTAAAATTACATCGGGCTTTATCTCATCTTTCAATTCCCTCTGATGCACTCCCTTTACAGAGGCAGCAGTACCTACAGGCATAAAAATAGGGGTTTCTATGGTACCGTGATCGGTAGTTAAGGTGCCCGCACGGGCTTTACTTTGTGGATCTGTATGTTGTAAGATGTATTTCAAATCTATATTTAAAGCTGCAAATATAGGCAACTGAAAGGCACATCGTCCTTAACAAAAAAATAAAGTTAACCCACTACGAGTACTCCAAGAAAAAAATATCGCAAATCATTCTTGTGTACCCAAAAGTTTGAGGTTACTTTTGGAGTACTAAAAATTTAGAGACACATGTCAAAATTGGAAGCATTAGAGGATTTGGTAACACAAGTCCGAAGGGATATTTTACGAATGGTGCACAAAGTGAATTCCGGACATCCCGGTGCATCTTTAGGTTGTACCGAATTTTTTGTAGCCTTGTATAACGAGGTATTAGAACTACAACCTGAGTTTGAAATGGACGGTATTGGAGAAGACCTCTTTTTTCTCTCTAACGGGCATATTTCACCTGTATTTTATAGCGTACTGGCCCGCAAAGGCTATTTCCCGATAGAAGAATTGAATACATTTCGTTTGATAGATTCCAGATTACAGGGGCACCCTACCACCCATGAAGGCCTCCCGGGCGTTCGTGTGGCTTCGGGTTCTCTGGGGCAAGGGATGTCTGTGGCCATAGGTGCCGCGTTGGCGAAAAAATTGAACCAAGATACGCATTTGGTGTACAGTTTGCACGGAGATGGAGAATTGCAAGAAGGACAAAATTGGGAAGCCATTATGTATGCCGCCGGAAGAAAAGTGGATAACCTCATTGCTACCATCGACTACAACGGTCAGCAAATAGATGGTGCTACTAATGATGTATTGCCTATGGGCGACTTAAAACTGAAGTTTGAAGCTTTTGGTTGGGATGTTGTGGATGTAAAAGAAGGCAACGATCTAAAAGCGATCTTAGAGGGTCTAAAAGAGGCTAAAAATAAAACAGGACAAGGAAAACCGGTGTGTGTGTTACTACATACCGTAATGGGTCACGGGGTCGATTTTATGATGCATACCCACGCTTGGCACGGGAAGGCACCGAACGACGAACAATTGGCCAATGCCTTAGGGCAGAATCCCGAAACCTTGGGAGATTATTAATAAAAATTTGCGCCGTTTTATAATTCGGTTAAAAAAAATAGGAATATAAACCTGAAAAGTACACGATGACAACATATACAGATCAAGGAAAAAACGATACACGAAGTGGTTTTGGTGCCGGATTGGCCGAACTAGGCAGGACGCATCCCAATGTGGTAGCCCTATGTGCCGATTTGGTAGGCTCTTTAAAAATGGAAAAATTTATTGAAGAAAATCCGGAACGTTTTTTTCAAATAGGAATAGCCGAAGCCAATATGATGGGCATCGCTGCCGGACTTACCATTGGCGGTAAAATACCGTTTACGGGTACCTTTGCCAATTTTTCTACGGGACGCGTTTATGACCAAATACGCCAATCTATAGCGTATTCTGATAAGAATGTAAAAATATGCGCCTCTCATGCCGGATTAACGCTGGGTGAAGATGGTGCTACCCACCAAATATTGGAAGATATTGGCCTCATGAAAATGCTTCCGGGCATGACGGTGATTAATCCTTGCGACTACAACCAAACGAAAGCAGCTACTATTGCCATTGCCGATCATCACGGTCCGGTGTACCTCCGTTTCGGACGACCTAAAGTGGCTAATTTCACCCCTGTAGATCAGAAATTTGAAATTGGAAAGGCATTGATGCTTAATGAGGGAAGCGACGTTACCATTATCGCCACAGGCCATTTGGTTTGGGAAGCCCTAATTGCTGCCGAAAATTTAGAAAAACAAGGTGTTTCTGCGGAAGTCATCAATATACACACCATTAAACCTTTGGACCGTGAAGCCGTGTTAAAGTCTGTTAAAAAAACAGGCTGTGTGGTTACTGCTGAAGAACACAATTATCTTGGTGGTTTGGGCGAGAGTATTGCCGGATTGCTGGCAATGCAACACCCTACCCCACAAGAATTTGTGGCTACCATGGACACTTTTGGCGAAAGTGGCACCCCCGAAGAACTTATGGAGAAATACAAGTTGAACAATAAAGCCATATCAGAGGCCGTTTTGAAGGTGTTAAAACGAAAATAGACCTTTTAGTGTCTGTTTTCACAAAAAATGAGACACCATGAAAAAAACACTTCTTACAATGGCACTTGCCTTTATTGGCATGGCCGCAATGGCACAAAGCGGTTCCGGATTTGGTATTAAGGCGGGACTAAACTACAACCAGAACGGGGATTTACGATTCCAAGATATTCAGAATGCCGGACAGGATTTAATTCGCGGATCTGATGGTAAAGTAGGTTTCCATGTAGGCTTTTTTGGCAAAGTAGATTTGATTAAATTCTATCTGCGTCCGGAGCTGGTTTTTACACAAACAAAAAGTAGTTACGAACTTAACGGTACCAGCAATGAATACGACGTTTCCAAACTAGACTTACCCCTCTTATTTGGGTTCAAAGTCATTGGTCCGGTACATATTTTTGCAGGGCCGGCCTTTCAGTATACCTTAAATAATGATTTGGATGATTTTAGCGTAGACGATGTAAAAAATGATTTTACTGTGGGTCTCAACATTGGTGCCGGCGTAAATTTAGGTAGAATTGGTTTGGACGTACGTTACGAACGCGGTTTTTCGGAAAATGAAGCCAATTTTATAGACCGTAATGTAACCTCCGTATCCGGAAGGGTAGATTCCAGACCATCGCAGGTTATTTTTGCCTTATCATTGATGCTTTAAGTAAAATAAAAAAAAGGGCTAATTCATTAGAATTAGCCCTTTTTTTATGATTTTTAGAAACAACAGGTGTCATCCAAATAATCCGGAATACCATTACCATTGGTGTCCGGAAAGGTGATAGAACCATCCGGATTAATGATGATCTCATCGCGTGTTGGTATGCCATCACCATCATCATCGGGATCGGCATGATTGGGCGTAAACGGTATAAAACGTCGCCTCTCCAAATCGGCATCTGTATTGTCATCATTTAAGTTCCCGTTACCGTTAAGATCTTCTAAAACCGAAGGAATACCATCATTATCAAAATCGGTATTTTCTACATAAAGACCTACATCTAACTTAAAAATTAGCGGATCGTAAGCGCCAATAAGCACGGTCGGTGGACTATTAAAATAGCCCATACCGGAGGGAAAAATAACCAATCCTATTCCTGTGTTCTCAATGGCCGTGGTACCATCATTATTTACAATAATACCATTCCCAACTTTAAAACTAGCCACACCGTTGTAAAAGCCCGTTAAAAATCCAGGCAGATATAACCAGTTAAAATTTGTGGTGCCGTCGAACACTGAACCATCTAACAAGGAGCCTTCAAAACGCACAAATGTGGAATCGGCCACCGTTGGAATTCCGCCGGCGCCATCGCGAGCTTTAAGAATGTAATATCTATGTAAAATATCATCCTCTTCCTCTAGACCATTAAAAGCGGAGGAGGACACACTAAACGTTTTGGTTTCCACCTGATCTATCAACGGCGTTTTCCCTGCATTGTCCCCTTCTATGGTGTCCAGTTTTATGGTAAAATCGAAACCCGCCGGAGGATTCGCAAATTCTTCATAGTTGTAGAAATGCGTTTGTAGGTATGCTCTAATGGCAACATCATTCTCTACCGCCACTTCACTTAATAGCCTGGGCGGTGTAATGGTTCCTGAAACACCATCGTCCTTTTTGCACGAACTACACAGCACCGAAAGCAATAGTATAAAGGGAACCCATCTTTTCAAAATCATCTTGCGCTTCTTTTTAAGGGGGCAAGATACAATTTTCCCTTATTTTTGTAGAAATCGTTAACAAACATTTTGAATTGTTTATGAGAATAGACAAATATCTTTGGTGCACCCGCTATTATAAAACGAGGAATATGGCTTCTGAGGCCTGTAAAAAAGGCCATATCCGGGTAAACACACTTGCAGCAAAACCGTCTAAAGAAGTGTACCCTACCGATACGGTGGTAGTACGCAAAGATCAAATTAACCATGAGCTTGTGGTGCTGGAATTACCTGATAATAGAGTTTCTGCCAAATTGGTAGATCTGTATCGTAAAAACACCACCGCAGCGGAGGCTTTTGAGCATTTAGCGCTGGTAAAACAAGCCAAAGAACACTACCGCAAAAAAGGAACGGGACGGCCTACCAAGAAAGATCGGCGGGATATTCAGGAATATACCGCACCATCTTCAGAAAACAAAGATGACGTTGCATAATGGATGGTGTGGTTGTACATAAGGAGGTAACACAAACTAGGTGTAAGGAAGTATGCCTCTATTGGTTGATTGTGTATCTTTGATTTTTGAAACAACAGGCCATGGAGAACAAAATTCTAAACCATATAGAAATTCAATACAAAATAAACCGTATTGCGTACCAAATCTACGAGAGTAATGTGGAAGAAACTGAAATTTATGTGGCAGGAATAGATGGTGGGGGACTTCAATTTGCAAAAAAAATACAAGAAGTACTTCAAAAAATAACCGAAGCACGCATTATTTTATGCACGGTCTATATGGACAAGAAAAATCCGTTGCGGAGTGGGGTTTCTACGTCTATACCCGAAAAAGAGTACACAAATAAATCGGTGGTTTTGATAGATGATGTTTTAAATTCGGGTTCTACATTAATTTACGGAGTACATCATTTTCTAAAAACACCACTTAAGCAGTTAAAAACGGCGGTGCTGGTCAATAGGAATCACAAAAAATACCCGGTTAAGGCCGATTTTAAAGGTATTTCCTTATCCACTTCCTTACAAGAACACATTAAAGTAGTATTTAGTGCTAAAAATGATGCCGTGTATTTAGAGTAGTATTTCCGCAATTTCCTGAGCAATAGTGTCGATACTTTTTTGCTGGCACGCAATGGTGTGCGTAGCCTTTGAGTAAAATAAATTTCGCTCAAAAAGGTGTTTCCCAATAAATTCGGGCAATTCTTCATCCGGTATATGCTTAATAAGCGGCCTATGCTCCTTTTCCATGGAAAGTCGTCTTACAAGTGCCGGAATGGGAACCTGCAAATAAACCACATGATCTGCATGTTGTAGTATGTAATCCATATTGCCGCTGTAGCAAGGCGTACCCCCGCCTGTGGATACGATAAAATTATCGTTTCTTGATAGAATTTCCGCTAAAACCTGACGTTCGTGCTTTCTAAAAAACAACTCGCCTTTACTCTGAAATATGTCCGGAATCTTGATACCAAGGGAGTTTTCTATAGCATCATCCAAATCTAAAAAGCGCATTCCGGTACGTTTGGCCACTGCATTACCAATGGCACTTTTTCCACTTCCCATATACCCAACCAGCACTATTTTCATATGTATATTGTTATTTTTTTTAGCGGTTAGTTGTACCCTTTTGTGATTAAAATAATCATTGCCCAATATGTTTAAGGGTTATTTTGGTCTTATCAATTCCTTTAGCTTCCTTATTTCGAAGTCATTTTAGATTAAATTCTGCGGTAAAACCTCTAGACCTTCGAAACTAAATCCGTTTAGAAGCGGTAAAAATGAGTCAAATTTATCGGAATTCAAAAAAAAAGAAAATTATGCAAAAAACGCCTTGTTAACTAAATTATAGATACTATATTTGCAGCCGCTAACAAGGAAACGGCGTTGCTATAGGAAACCCGATGAACGACCTGGTAGCTCAGCTGGTAGAGCATCTCCCTTTTAAGGAGAGGGTCCTGGGTTCGAATCCCAGCCAGGTCACTTAAGGAGGTATTAAAAAACATTGAAATTCTGTAAAACTTATGATAATGAGAATTTTACATATTTTTTAATATCATTCCATTCGATTTGTTATCCGATCTAAGGTTCGCAAATCGACAACAAAAGTTAACCGTGTCAACATCTGTTGACACGGTAAATTTTTAAAGAACATAAAGTATAGTTGATTTGACTTTCGTCTCACTGAATGTTTAATCGTTTAAGACGACAACTATGCAAAATTCAAACACCTTTTCAATCCTTTTCTGGATTTACACGGCTCGTGCTAAAAATAACCAATGTAAAATTTATGTGCGGATAACAGTAAATGGAAAGCGCACCAACCTGAGCCTCAACAGAAGTATAGACCCAGACTCATGGGATTCAGCACGGCAGCGGGTAAATGGGAATTCCGAAATCACCCGTCAAATTAACACCCTTTTGGATCTGGTTCATTCGCAAATCCTTGCAGCCTACAATGAACTAAGTTTTAGTGGAAAATTAGTTACCGCTGAATTAATCCGGGCTAAATTCCTAAATCAAAGCGACGATGGAAAAACGCTATTGGATATCATTGACTATCACGCAAAAAAAATTGAAAACACCTTAGCCAAAGGTTCCATCCGGAATTTTGGTGTATCTGAAGGGTACCTAAAACGGTTTCTTTCCCAAAAACTGAAAACACCCAATGTGTATTTATCCGAACTGAACTACAAGTTCATCTGCGATTACGAAAGTTTTCTGCACGGTTACTGGCCTAAGGGCCACCCCAAGGCCATGGGCAACAATACCGTGATGAAGCACATCCAGCGTTTGCGAAAGATAACGACCCTTGCCTATCATTTGGAGTGGATAGAGCGAGACCCCTTTGTGCGTTGGAAACCCTCCTTTGAGAAAAATGATCGGGAATTTCTTTCGGAACATGAATTGTCCGATTTGGTCGGGTATCCCTTTCCCATAGAACGTTTGGAACGCGCAAGGGATATCTTTGTGTTCAGTTGTTACACCGGAATCGCTTATGCGGATTTAGTCTGTTTGACCAAGGACAACATTGTCCGTGGCATTGATGGCGATTATTGGATTATGGCAAAACGCACAAAAACGAAAACGCCATTTAAAATTCCCTTGTTACCAAAAGCCCAGGAATTAATTGAGAAGTATGACGGGCATCCAATAACCTGTATATCGGGAACACTTTTTCCTTCCATTACGAATCAAAAACTAAATCTCTACCTCAAGGAAATTGCAGATGCCTGTGGGATCGCAAAAAACCTGACCTTCCATATGGCAAGACATACATTTGCCACTACGGTTACTTTGACGAACGGGGTGCCTATAGAAACTGTTTCTAAACTATTGGGGCATACCAAATTGGCGACGACCCAAATCTACGCCAGGGTTATTGATAGAAAAGTAAGCGAGGATATGGCCGTGTTGAGGCAAAAACTTGCCAAGCCCATTAGCCACAAAAGAAGGTGATTGTTGTGAAACCGGGGTATTGATCTAGGGTATGATAATGCTTTTGTAATTTGGCAAGGCCAAGTTTTAAACACTACTTGGATTCGCCGGGATCACTCTGTGAAGTACATAAGCAGGCAAAATAACCGCTCAACCAACCACAATTCCAAAGCAAGAATCGAATTGATCTACGCCCTCCATTATGCCAGAGTCATCAAAGACGGCAAGTCGGACATCCAGGAGATCGCCCTTAGCCTACAGCAATTGTTCAGTTTTGATCTGGGGGATTTCTATAAGACGTTCAATGAGATTAAGGCCCGAAAAAAAGGCAGAACCAAGTTTCTGGACGACCTGGCTATGGGATTGATCACCCAATTGGACAAAGAGGATCGATAGGCCTATTATTGCATTTTTATGGGCAAGTCCAAATGTTAAAAAAAGACCGTACTCGGACGACCTCCGGTGTTTTTGAAAATCGGCGTGTTTTTAGGTTCATTTTCTTCATAATCTCCCTTTTTTGTCGTTGGGTAGCCCCTAAATACCTGTAAAATAGACCAAAATTAATTATGTTAAAATTTGACCGGAGGTCGGTCATCTCCTGATTTTTATTGCAGGAAAACCTTCAGTTTTGTCCCAGAAAGTCAAATCATGATCGGAGCCACCATGCTAAAAAAGACGAACCAATGGTGGCTCCTTTCTTTAAAAACTAGAATTATGCCAGCACATCCGATTACCTCTGATGATCTCCGGGAGTTTAAATTGGAACTCCTTGAAGCCATACAAAAACTGCTCACCGATCCCGTATCGGGTGGCACCAAAAAATACCTGAAATCCGGGGAAGTGATGAAGCTGCTCCAGATCAGTGCCAGCACCTTGCAGACCCTCCGGATCAATGGCACGCTTCCCTACTCCAAAATGGGCGGTACCCTTTTCTATGCCGTGGACGATATCGAAAGAATCATGCAGGATAACAAAATTCAACATTCGTATTAATTGCTCTATGAATTACATTAAACACCTCAATGCGGTCTTTGTACGGTTTGTAAAGGATCCCCGTCTGAACCCTACCCATGTCAGCCTGTACATGGCACTTTTCCAATATTGGAACATACAGAACTTTCCGGAGCGGGTCTTTGTCAGCCGGGACTATATCATGCAAATGAGCAAGATTGGTTCACTGGCCACCTACCATCGTTGCCTGAAAAACCTCCATGACTGGAGCTACCTTCATTATATGCCCTCTCATAACCCCTATCAGGGCAGTCAGGTGAGGATGCTCAAATTCGGCACAAGCTCTGAACAAGTGCCAAACAAGTTAGAAACAAGTACTGAACAAGCATTAGTACCTAATATAAACCTATACAAACCTTTAAGAAACTTAAATAAACTAAACACACACACTATGGAAAATGAGGTTGCTTTATTTTTTAAAGAAAAAAAATGGCCTGCTGTTGAAGGAAAAAAATTCTTTCACCACTATTCCAGTTTAGATTGGACGCTCAATGGAACGACCATCATCACCAACTGGAAGGCACTGGCCGAAAAATGGATGATCAATGGCATTCGCATCCATGAGCCTAAAACAGTAAAGCCGATTAAAGACCATCTCCGAACCGTAAAAAACAAAGATTATGGAAAACCCCTCTAGGATCGAGGAAGGCGGGGTGGTGTATACCCTGGCAGACGTGATTGGTGGAAAATTAATATACAACTTTCCAAGGATTTTGCGCTTTCTGGATGTTAAAGGGAAAAAATTGTTTGGCTCCGATTTTAAGATTCATGCCGAAGACCATAAAATACTGTTGAAGCTGGCCAATTATTTTATCCGGGACGAAGAGCGGTGTCGGGAAAACGGCCTTGACATTCACAAAGGGCTTTTGTTGAGCGGTCCGGTGGGCTGTGGCAAAACCAGCTTTATGCGCCTCTTGCGGTATATTGTGCCACACCAACGACCCTACGAGGTTATTCCCAGTAGGAACATCGCCTTTGCCTTTAACCATCTTGGCTATAAGGTCATTGAGGATTACGGGCAGAATGGCTCCTACTGTTTTGACGATTTGGGTGTAGAACCCACCGGCCGATTTTATGGTAAGGATTGCAATGTCATGGGCGAAATCCTTATTTCACGGCACGATTTGTTTATTAAACACAACCTAAAAACCCATGCCACCACCAACCTCAATGCCGAGGAACTGGAGGATCTTTATGGTAACCGGGTACGGAGCCGCATGCGGGAATTGTTTAATCTGGTGGCTTTTGATGCAGATACCAAGGATAAAAGGAGGTGAAATTTTGGTTCGCCTTGTTTCAATTTATAGGTATTGGAATCAATCGATTTTACAACTTCATTTTTATATACCTTGTCCCTGTTTTGATTGAAAAAATGTTCTTGTTCTGATTTAGGAACACCTTCATTTTCCTTTTCCAAATAGGCCACAAAATCCGCTACGCTTTGTGCATAGCCAGTTGTTAGTTTTTGTGCTGTGATGGTGATGTACATTAGGTTGATTATTGAATTGATTTTTTGATGGATTCCAATTGTTCTTCCGTAAGGTTCAGTTTGAAATAAGGCTTCCCAAAATTGTTCCGGACGATAACGACGTTTTCTATTACAATTTTGATACTGTCCTTGTGGGCGGTCAATTCCTTTTTCAGTTCCAGGGCCTCCATCCGCAATTTGATGGTCTGTAACTTTGTGTCTTGAGAGGTATCATTTCCATGCTCCGGCTTTCGTTCTAACCACAGTTCCTGTTTGGGCCACGGGGCTTCTTCGAAAAGCAACTGCATCATAGCAAGAATTGGTTTAGTTTGTGTCTTTTCTATATTTTTAATAATGGACACAAGACCATTTACCCGCTTTTTTATAAGGTACTCGAGCGTCTGGATTTTTGGTCCTAAAGACTCATTGGGAGATACGCCATTGTCTTCGAAAAATTCGAGCATCATCAATAATGTTGCGGATTGAGTCTTCGACATTGCTCTGCTATACTGACGAAACTTTACTGCTACAGCACTTTGAATACTGACGCTCTCGTACTGCTGTTTTCTAGGTTTTTCTTTCATTTTCCGTGAAAAAATTGCCGTTTTTATTGGGCTGACAGCGTTTTTCCGTGAAAAGTCCGCCCAAAACGTGATTTTTAATATTTCTAGTTACCGCATAAAATATTGATTATAAATATTTTAAAACAAAAATGAAAAACTGTAACCCCGCTCTGCGGGTTACCCTCTTGCTTTTCATTTTACGTCCGTCAAAGGCGGACAAAAATTTCAAACAACCAGGCCTTGCCCTGTTGCTTTTTTTGAAACCAAAGATTCCGTATTTGTTGTTTTGTGATGGGTATTGTTTCCGGCGAAAGTCAAATAGTGGGAAAACAATACAAATAAAATGTGCTGCGTATCAGCATGGAAAAGATACGATTATTTTTTTTTCTTAGGGAAGATTTTTCTCTTTTAGTCCGTCTAAAAACAAAAAAATGCACTACCAAAATAGCGCATCCGTTATTGTGTTTTGTGTGCCTAGTTCATACCCGAAATTCATAGGTATAGGTATAGAGATTCCGTTGGGCTTCTTCCTCCACTAATGCATCAAAATTCAGGCAATTGGTTTTTGCATAGTTTCGAATAGCTTCTCCAAATTTGCGTTCCACGTCCCTGATAGATTGCTGCAGCAATCGCTTTTGGGTTTCCTCACTGAGATCAGAATAATTTAGCTGTATCATAAGACCTGTTTTAAGGGTTAATACTCGCTTGGAAGTAATAAAGTATCATCCACAAAATAGAGCCGTAATTGCTCTAGTGGAAAATCGGTAGCGGCATACCTTTGTTCAAAAAGAATATTCCCATTCCCGTCGCTGTAGGTCACTATCGCTTCACATTCGTTTCGAATAGCTTCATCCCCCAAAAAGCGTTGTACATCAATGGTTATAAAATAAGAATGGTCTTGCAGACTTTTTGCCACTATGGAAGCATCGGTTAACAACCAATAGCATTTTGCACGTGCTGCCAAATACTGTATTCCCTCCGTATATTTGGTTTTACAATGGGGGTGACTGTAAATAACCTGTGACCCGTTAAATTGGTTCAGTCCGGCTTTGATTTCATTTGCTAGTGTTTCCATATGATTATGATTTAAAGAGGTTATAGTAGGGTCACATTTTGATTATTCATCCCATTAAAAAGTGATTTACTTATGCTATCCGTAGCGATTTCCCTGCCTGCGGCAGGCAGGCCCTTTTTGCTTTTTTTGTTGTCTCGCTTCCTTTTTAATGTGTAAGATTGATTTCATTCGATTCTATTTCGATGTACTTCCGCTAGTGCCTTCGCTGATACCCTTTTTTGATGCTTATTGTGGTACAATATCCAGGCTTGGTAAGACGTATAAATAAGAGACCGCCAAAGCGGTCCTGGTTTATGCCGTCGGGCAAGAATGGGTATTGTTGTTTTGCCATCAAAAAAAGGTAGCGCAGTGAAGAGATAAGGAATCGAAATGGGTAGTTTGAGAAATCAGTACACATAGGAAGTGAGACGACAGGCAACAAGATGAATTTGCCGGTATGCCATTGTGTCCTTTCCTCCCAAAGGACATTGAGGATAGCTATGTCCGTCCAAATAACCCCAGTTTCGATAGGTGCTGGAGGAACTTATGGTGATTTGTATCCACCCCATGAAGTGCAAATTACAAAATTGCTATCTCATATTTGTATTTGCTCAACTATAAACAAGATGAATGAATAACAGGAGTTGTAAGCCCTGATCGATGAATTTGAGATTATCGCCCTTAAGGGTAGATTTTTGTATGGACAAAGAAAAGGTGATCCTAATCTTTTATGCATTTATAAAAAAATTATATTACCGAACGTTTGGTTTGTTATTAAATTTGTTTATATTTGCATCATAATTTTCAACCCATTTGGGTAAAACATCATTCTTTCACTATTAAATTTTTAAAAAAATGAGTAAAACTGCAATTGTTGTACTTTCAGAACCCAAATCGGGTTCAGAAGAATCGTTGGGTCGTGTTTTTAACGCCTTGGCCGCTGCGTACGATTTTAAAGAAGCTAAAGAGGAAGTAAAAATCCTTTTTCAAGGAGCCGGTACCCGTTGGCCGGAAGTACTCCAAGACACAAAACATCCGGGAAACGCACTATATAAAGCCGTTGAGGATAAAATAGAAGGTGTTTCCTGTGGTTGCGCTGATGTTTTTGGAGCCAACCCTTCAGGCTTGGATTTGGTTAGGGACAATAAAGTGCCTGGAACGACGGGTTTGCCCAGCTTTGTGAAACTTCTAAGCGAAGGATACCGTATTTTAACATTTTAAGCAAACAAGGCCTGTATCCTATAGCACTGGAGCAGGCCTTTTAAAATTAGATGTATGGAAAATGTTTACCATCAGGGAGAGATCCAAATCCAAGAAAAGGTGGGTGAATCGCTAATGGCACAGTCCAATGGAAGGGTCATTTCTAGAAACATCATAAAAGGAGCTGTCAATTTTATAGAAAAGCAGCCAATGGCCATCGTAAGTTCCGTTGATCACTACAATCAGGTATGGGTATCCCTACTCATTGGGGATTACGGGTTTGTCAGTGTGCGAGATGAACAAGAATTGTTGTTTGACAAAACCAAAATTCACAGCGATCCCAAGGATATTTTTTTTAACAATATTACGTCTTCCGGTCCTGTAGCTTCTCTTTTTATTGAACTTGAAACTAGAAGAAGATTCAGGATCAATGGAACAGTAACAAACAATGGCCATTTAATAAAAATGTTAGTTCTGGAAGCCTATCCGAATTGCCCAAAATTTATACAACAAAGGGAAATATCCGTTCCCGAACACTTCAAAAAAACATCACCTTTGAAAATGACCGGCAAAACGCTGCCAGAATCGTTAATGCGTTGGATTATGACATCGGACACCTTATTTGTGGGCAGTCAGAGTGCACACTCCCGCTTAGATGCTTCACACCGTGGCGGGCCAAGCGGCTTTGTGGAGATCTTGGATGACCAGACTCTTAAAATACCGGATTATCCGGGGAACAGCATGTACAATACTTTTGGCAATATTCACCAAAACCCCAATGTAGGCCTACTTTTTATAGATTTTGAAAAGAAAAAAACACTGCAACTCACTGGAGAGGCTGAATTGACATTTAATCGAACCACTCCTCTGGATATGCTTAAAACTTCAGGTACCGGAAGATATTGGACCTTTAAAACAAAACAATGGATACTAGCAGAAAACCACCATGAAGTCGTCTGGAAGTTCTTGAGCCATTCACCCTATAATCCCCCTATATGAATTTTGAAGAATTTATTGTAGATCATATAGCACAGGAAAGCAGTACAATTATTTCTTTATATGTAAAGAAGAAAGTGGGCAATAAGCCTGTATCGTATTTACCCGGTCAATATGTTGCCGTACAGGTGCCCATCGGTGGATCCCTATTGATCCGGAATTATACTTTATCCGACGCTCCTGATAGAGAGCATTATAGACTCACTATCAAAAAAGAACCAAATGGATTGGTTTCTAATTACGTACACAATGAAATAAAAATAGGCAGTACTTTAAAGGTCAGTTCCCCAATGGGAAATTTTTATTTGGCTACCGAAAATGAGGATCCAGTTCTATTCTTGTCGGCAGGTGTTGGTATTACTCCGATGATAAGCATGTTAGAGTACTTGGCACTGCATCAGCCAAGCAGAAAGGTATTTTTTATTCATTCAAGCAGGAGTCAAAATGAACAGCCCATGGCTCAAAGGTTGAAGGAACTTGCCAATAAAATGGTTGGGGTCGAAATGCAAATCCATCACACACAGCCCGCAGATGGTGAAATAAGTGGTGTTGACTACGATGTATGCGGTAGGGTTGAATATCGTCACCTTAAAAAGCGGTTAGCAGGCCTGACCAAACTTGTATGCTATATTTGTGGCCCTATAGACTTTATGAAAGTAATGACAGGAGACCTAATGCAATTAGGTCTTTCAAAGCAACAGGTTAAGCAAGAATTTTTTGTGTTAAACCAAAATGAACAACCACATCCTAAGGAGGAAATCGTTAGACCCTCTACTTTGCACCAAGTGCATTTTGTCAAGTCTGAAAGAAAAATAGTTTGGGATCATTCGAAACAAAACATTTTGGAATTGGCTGAATCTGTAGGTGTCCAAGCCACCAGCAGTTGCCGAATAGGTACCTGCGCAACTTGCGAAACCAATTTGTTGAAAGGAAAAGTCAGCTATAACCCCGAACCGTTTATGGAACCTCAGTTTGGTAAAATATTCATCTGTTGCGCTAAACCGGATACCAATATCGAAATATTACTTTAGATGTGTCTAAATACGAAGGTATTTCAGAAAAAGATACGTGAGCTAGCCGAACAGGCATGCGTAAGTGACAAAAGGCCGGAAGGTTCCCCATTTGTCCCTCAACTAAGTGATCGGATCTGAAGTGTAATCAGTAAAAACCACCGGAAATGTACCATATTAGGCTGAGATTATTTCCTTCAATGTCCAAAATCTAGGACAGAGCCTTTATTGGGAGTTGCCAGAGGCTTGGAGAGCATTATTTGTCTTGGTTCTAAGAAATCCAATACTATTCCCGCAAACATAAATAGCTAAAAACTTGAGAGATGCTTTACACTATATTTGATTTGGTAGTGCGAAAATCTAATCAGAAAGGAAATAAAAAATTTCTTGAAACTGACTATCCCCGAGGCAAGCCATAGGGGTATTTCCGCAGTTTCATTTTGGCCTTTAGACCAAAAACCAAAATTTTGTATTTTACCTCACCCGGAACTGCAAAAAGGCAGTTCCGACCTCTCCAAAGGAGAGGTAAATAGGAAACCCCGACCCTTGGGTCAGGGAATCTTTAGATTGCAATTGTATTAAATAATACCTTTGACGCACATGGTCATATAGTGCCGTTGCTTTATTGAAAAGGTTACGCATTTCAAGCTTATTATGTCCTTAATTTAATAAATTAAAAACGGTAAGAAAGATGAAGAATTTTAATGTTGATATTTTGGCGTTTGGAGCGCATCCCGACGACGTGGAATGTGCCGCAGCTGGGGTAATTTTAAGTACCATTCACAAAGGAGGAACGGTAGTGTTAACAGATCTTACACGGGGTGAAATGGGGAGTTACGGAACAGTAGAATCCCGAAAAGAAGAGGCTTTAAAAGCTGCCAAAATAATGGGTATTTTCAACAGAGAACAGCTAGACCTGTGCGATGGTAAAATCAAAAATAGTATTAAAAATCAGGAAAAAGTGATAGAACTGATTCGAAATTATAGGCCCAAAATCGTGCTGGCGAATGCATTTACCGATAGACATCCCGACCATAGAAAGGCAGCAAAATTGGTGTCTGATGCCTGCTTTCTATCCGGTCTAAAAAGGAACATCACAAAATATAACGGTAAAATTCAGGAACAGTGGAGGCCCTTAGCGGTGTATCATTACATACAAGATTATTTTATTCAACCACATTTCGTAGTCGATATAAGCGATTACTTTACCACGAAAATGGAGGTTGTAAAAGCTTATAACACCCAATTTGTGACTGCAAATGATGCCCATCCCAATGGCACAAATGCGTTGTTGGATCAAATTAAGGCTACAAATCAGATTTTTGGGCGGTCTATAAACAGAAGATTTGCAGAAGGCTTTGTTTCGCAGCGCTATGTTGGCGTCGAGGAAATTACATCGTTAGTTTAATAATTCAATCAGATAAAGAGAAGTCGTAGTATAGGAAAAGCGCACTGTATTACTTCAATTACACCTTTATAGCTAACGCCTTTGTTTGCTGTTGTTTTTTCGATTTACGTAATGATTGCATTTAGGATTGCTTGAGATAAAACGTTTTGATATGTAGTCTGAGGTATGCGATTTGTACCAATTCCCTAAATCATCATCTATTGTAAAAAAAGGATAGGAACTTTACCATTACTTTTAAATTAGTTTAATTGTGAAAGAATGATATGTTTTTAGCGTTTTATAAATGTTAAAATTTAACGAACGTTAGGTAAATAATTTTTATTCACTATTTTTGACAAAAAAAACCCATGAAGTTACTTACTCAGAAAGTTGCTCCCGACTTTAAAGTTGACGATTACCGCGGTTCCAAAGTACATTTAAGTGATTACAAAAATAAAAAAGTGCTTTTAAGCTTTTTTAGAACGGCTTCTTGTCCCTTTTGCAATATGAGGGTACAGGAGTTGATTCATAAGGAACAGCAGTTTAAGGATAGCGGAATTGAAGTGATTGCTTTTTTTAGTTCAAATGCCGATGAAATAAAATCCTATGCAGGTCAACAAAACCCTTGGTTTCCTATGGTAGCCGACCCTGAAAAAAAAATTTACACCTTATATGATGTTGAAGCGTCTAAAAGCGGCATGCTAAAGACCATGCTCAAACCCTTAAAAATGATGAAAATGATGACTAGCGGTTTTTTTAATTTAAAATCAATGAAGGCGGCACCTATTATACCGGCAGATTTTCTACTGAGTCCTGGTTTAAAAATTGAAAAAACATATTATGGTAAGGACTTTGGGGATCATATTGATTTAAAAGATATTTTAAATTAAAATTCTTAATTTTGAACTCTAAACAATAAGCTTGAGACCTCAAAAAGTAGATACAGAAACATTATTAATGGGCGCACTTTCCGTTTTAAAAGAAAAAGGGTTTGATGGTGCCAGTTTAAACGAATTGGCAAAAGCCACCGGACTTCAAAAAGCAAGTTTGTATCATCGTTTCCCCGGTGGCAAAGAAGAAATTGCGCAAAATGTGTTTTGTTTTATTGAAGAATGGATATTGAACAAATTGGTAAAAATTCTCAATGATCCAGCAGTATCTCCTGAAAAAAGATTATCACGCGTTTTAAAAAATATTGATGCCCTCTATCAAGGAGGTAAAGATGTTTGTTTTATTCGTTCACTATCTATGGGTACCGGCAAGCAACTTTTTAGTGATGATATTCAAAAAGTATTACATATATGGATGAAGGGATTCTACGAATTTGGATTAGCGATTGGCTTTGAAAGTGAAAAGGCACAAGAAACCGCCGAAAATTCACTAATGTTAATCCAAGGGAGTTTGGTATTATCCAATGCGCTGGATGAACCCAAGCATTTTAAAAATGCCCTTAAACAGGTAAAAGAAAATTATTTGTTCTAAAAAAATTTGATTTTATAATTATCCGAACATTCGTTTTTTAATTAAAGAATGCAAACACAAACCAACAACATTTTGTTCGTTCATGGAGCCTGGTACGGCACTACATTCTTAAAACTAAACTCATGATACTCTTTAAGGAAATGACCGGCGAATATTTTGAGATTCTAAACATTGATCGCTCAAATAATGAGTTAAGAAACTACATTTCCAATAATAGCCCTCAAAATTTATTAACCATCCTGTGGTTTCTTGACGATGATAGTGCCATCGAAGTCGATGGTGTTAGACATCATATTTTGAAGAATGAACTCCTATTTTTAACAGACCTACATCAGGTAAAAACACTTGAAATAGGATGCTTGCGCATGTTGCGTTTCAATCGCGCATTTTATTGCATCATCGATCATGATCAAGACGCAAGTTGCAAAGGATTGCTGTTTTATGGAGCATCGACCTTACCCAAGATCCAATTATCACAATCACAAATAAATCTTCTAAACCCCATATTTAGTACTATTTCAAAAGAAATTACCATTACCGACCAACATCAATTGCCTATGTTGCAACTTTTATTAAAGCAATTTTTAATTCACAGTACACGGTTTTATAAACAACAAAATATATTGGGAAGTTATAATGTGTCTAACATAGAAACCATTAGAGAATTTAATTATTTGGTAGAACTACATTTCAAAAATTTGCACAGGGTAAAAGACTATGCCCAAATCATGAACAAATCCTCTAAAACGCTGTCCAATTTATTTAGCCAAAATTCCAATAAATCGCCTTTTCAAATTATTGCGGAAAGGAAAATATTAGAAGCAAAGCGATTATTGTGCTATGGTAATTTATCTGTTAAGGAAGTGGGTTACGACCTTGGATACAGCGATATACAATCATTTTCTAGAGCTTTTAAAAATCACGAATTAGTATCGCCAATAACTTTTAAAACAAAATGCATGGGAAATATTGCTAATTATTTAGGAAAAAAAGGTTCTTTAAATTGATGTCAAGCAAAGGATATTTGTCTGGAATTTTAAAATATAAATCAAATGGAAAAAAATGGAATAATTAATTGGAGGAATGCCCTATTGGGTGGTCTAATTGGCACACTCTTTTTTGATGTAATTGGGTACACTGCCACCGGAATCTGGTGGGATATACCTAGTGTGTTGGGTGAGAAAACGGGGCTTGGTATGGTCTATGGTGTTTTGGGACACTATGGAAATGGCTTATTGCTGGCAGTCCTTTATGCCGGGATAGCACCATCGTTGTGGGGACCTGCATGGTTTAGAACGTTTACTTTTGTAACTGTCGAAACAATTGCATTAGTTTGGTTTTTTATGTTTCCGCTTTTAGGTGCCGGAATTGGCGGTATCGGATTAGGACACATAATCCCGTTAGTGTCGTTAATAAGACATTTTGCTTATGGGGTGCCTTTATTTTACTTTGTACATAAATTTTCAAAATAGGCTTTTGATTCATTATAAGCTGCATAGTTTTAGTTTAAAGCGTTTTAGCAGCTTTAATTTTTCACCCTGTAAGTCTGGAGGGCATTAAAGGACGGAAAATAACAGCTGGCCTACAGCCTCCATCTCGCCCTAAAGCAATCCATTTATAACCCAAGATTTGTTACCTTTTGTTTCAATGAGAAGTCACCTAATTTTAATTTTATTTACTCTAGTTTCCTTCATTATGCAATCACAAAACATTGAAATAAAGCACCCCGTTCCACCCTTTACAGAGGAGACGGCCAAACAAAAAATACAAATGGCGGAAGACGCCTGGAACAGCAAAGACCCACAACGTGTGTCAATGGCCTATACGCCTAACAGTGAATGGCGCAACCGCAATCTTTTTATAAACGGACGGGAGGAAATAGTGACCTTCCTTACTCAAAAGTGGGAAAAGGAACGCCATTACAGGCTTAGAAAAGAATACTGGGCGCACAGCGGAAACCGTATTGCTGTAAGGTTTGAATACGAATATCAAGATGCCAGCGACCAATGGTGGCGTGCCTATGGCAATGAAAATTGGGAGTTCGACGAGAATGGGCTAATGGCCAAACGCTTTGCTAGTATTAATGACTTGAAAATTGAGGAAAAAGACAGAAAATTCAGATAAGAGTTGCACTATTTAGAGATAACTTAACCTTTTTATCTCGCTTGTTTGTTTAAATTCCCCTTTCCTTAATACATTGTATTATTTTTGTTAAAGGGGAATTTTTTTTATGAAATATCTCAGTTTTGAAAATAAAAAATACGGTTTTGATTTGGCGATGGACTTGATTCCTTTAAAGAATCCGCCATGCAATTATTTTATTGACGAAATCCATGCTACTAATTTTTTCGAGATTTTTTTGTTTGACGCTGTTCATGAGGGCTTTTTTCAATTTGATGAGCATAAAATTGAAATTTCCCCACATTCCGTTTTTTTTATTTCCCCAAACCAAAGAAAGTTATGTGGCATAAATCCTGATGGATTAAGTGGCTATCATCTTATTTTTCAAAATGAGTTTTTAACCGACTTTTTTCAAGACAAACTATTTGTATATAAGCTCAGGTATTTCCACAACCCTTTTATTCGACCCAACCTCACCTTGCCTGCAGATGAGTTTGCTTTTGTTGAAATTATTTTAACCAAAATCTACTCCGAAGTCGTCAATTTCAGAAAAAACAGTCGCCACATTATTCGCGCTTTGCTCTATTATCTCTTGGTGAAATTGAACGAAGACTTTGAATTTCAATATCAACTTACTTCAGAGGGCTATGGCGAGTCGGTGTTTTTTGAATTTCTGTTTACTTTAGAACGGCACTTAAAACAACAACACGATGTTCAGTTTTATGCTCAAAGTTTACATATAAGTACTTCAAAATTGAACGCTTTGGTAAAAAATCAATTTAAAATGGGGGCAAAAGCCTTTATTCTGCACCGCCTATCTCAGGAAATAAAAATTGAGTTAGCCAATACCGATAAAATCATTAACGAAATAGCCGAAGAATTTCATTTTAGCGAACCTAATAATTTAAGTCGTTTCTTTAAAAAAACATTCGGAATATCACCCGAAAGGTATAGAGCATCCTTAAAAAGTGATAGTATAAAGACCTAAAATGATAGAAAGGTTGGTGCATAAGTTATAGAACTTAGCAAAAAATCTAAAAATGTTATTTATGAAAACTATTCACTTTATTATTCTGTTTTGTACCGGTACTATTTTTTCAACAATACACGGTCAAAACCAAAGCATAACTATTCCTTTCACCGAAAAGCATTGGAAATTTGCAGAAAATGCGGTGCATAGGTTCGAAGTTTTTGAGAATATGGAGACCTTAGTGCTGAACGGAAAGGCATCTGTAAAAAATATCTCAATGGAAAACGGCAGTATTGAAGTAGCTGTTTACGCCACCCAAAAGCGAAGCTTTGCCGGCATTGTTTTTAGAAAACAAGGCGAAACCATGGAAGAGGTTTACATCCGGAACCACAAGAGCGGACAGCCGGATGCCGTTCAATACGCACCAATTTATAATGGAGAGGGTAATTGGCAACTTTACAGGGAGCATCAGGCGCATGTATTTTTTGAAAGAGAAGGCTGGAACCACTTGAAACTGGTTTTTAACCAACAACATGTGGCTGTTTGGCTAAACGACCAAAAAATATTGGAAGTGGATGGCCTTAAAACCGAAAACAATATTGGAGAAATCGGACTTTTTTCACTTTTTGAAAATCGGTTTGCCAACTTTAAATACCAAGAAAATACTACACATACAATTGTTAAGGAAAGAACCAAACCTAATAGCGGTACCTCCTTGATCACCGAATGGAATCTTTCGGAAGCCTATTTATACGCACCGGAACAGGATAAAAATATCGATTTCAACGGATTGGTTTACAAAAGTGTTCCCACTGAACCTTCCGGTTTGTTGCCTATTTCCAAATACCTAATGAAACCCAGTTTCGGCAATTTTGAAGCAAATGAAGAAGTGTATGCTGTTGTAGCTACTAACATCATGGCCGATGTTAAAAAAAGAGTGAAGTTTTCATTTGATTATAGCGACAAAATTGTGGTTTTTTTAAACGGAACCATTGTTTTTGAAGGCAATAATGCCTTTTTATCTAAAGGACCTCAGTTTCAAGGACATTTAGGGATAACCGCCAACACAATTTATTTGGACTTGGATGCGGGCGAAAACACCTTGCATTGCATGGTGATTGACAAAGCCAACGGTTGGGGCATTATAGGAGGTATTGAGGAGCTGAATTGACAGATTTTTTTTATACTAAGGCAACCATTTGATTATTTTTTACTTCAATATAAAAGAATTAAAGGCTTGTGCAACGATTACCGTTGTTGGGCGTTGTTATTTTTCAATTTCAACGACAATCTTTCCCAAATGCTTGCCCTCACCAAAATATTGAATCAACTTAGGGATTTTATCAAAACTGTAGGGGCCATCAACAACAGGTCTAATTTGTCCCTTTTCCACAAGTTTAGAGATCTGGTCCAAACCTTTATTTGGCTTATGAATGAGTACACTCAGCTTTATACCGGAAAAAAATGATAATAGTGATCCTACAAATGCTATTTCTAACAATCTGTACATCGATCCTCCAACTGTTATATAAGTGCCATTTTTTTTGAGGGATCGCGCATATTTAAATACGGATCTGTTTGATTTGGTATCAAGGATAAGGTCATATTTTTCTCCAGTATCGGTAAAGTCCACTTTTTTATAATCCATTACGCTATCAAATCCCAGTGATTTCATCAAATCAAGTTTTTCGTTGGTGTCAACACCGGTCACCTTTACACCATATGATTTTAAGATTTGAATTCCCAAGGTTCCTACACCGCCTCCGGCACCATTGATTAGTACACTCTGACCGGATTTCACCTTTCCCTTCTCCACAAGTCCCTGAAGAGCGAGTAATCCGGCATGTGGCAGGGCCGCGGCATCATTATAACTGATATTAGAAGGTTTTTTGGATGCTATTTTTTCTGGTACGCAAACGTATTCGGCAAACCCGCCACATCCGCATTCCGACAGATCGCAGTAAATCTCATCACCGATTTTGAAGGAACTCACTTTATCACCCACCGATTCGATTTTTCCGGAAACATCTACCCCGAGAATATTTATTTTTGGCTTTTTTAGACCGAAAAACAAACGAATCACAAATGGTTTGCCCCTAACCAGCCCCCAATCCCAATCATTGATGGACGCTGAGTGAATTTTCAGCAGTACTTCCTTGTCATTCGGAACGGGTTTTGCAACTTCCCCAATCTCAAGAACATTCGGCAAACCGTATTCCTTTAATATAGCAGCTTTCATTAGATTATTTTATTTGTATAAAATGACCTACAACTATATTGTAGATAAAATCATTTTTCAATCTTTTAGTTTTTTTATGACGATACAAGCTTGTTTTTGTTACCCCATATGATTTGTCAGTCAAATTAAGTGTTGATTATGAAATATTTTCAAAAGTGCTTTTTCGTGTCAAATTTCATCATATTTAAGCTGTTAAATTTTTGATGTCAATTTATACTGAATCTTGTTTTTGAGTCGTAATAAAGAGTTAGGTGTCTTTTATTCACTAAATTAACATTTTGTCATCTACTACATGAGCTTGGTAACCCTCGCATTCTAAATTAAAACCGTAGAAATTGGTGAGATAAAGGAACGGCTACAGGTCATTGTTTATTTATTCTGTTTACCAAGTCTTTCAATTTTTCGTAGCCATTTCTGCCGGTATCTGTCCTTTGAAAGTCGTATAGGACCTATTGTTGTTACCCGAACAGGGCGTATGCCGCTATACTCCAAGGTCAATTTTTTCATGGCATTAGTACTCGGCGCTTTGTAAACAAACCAATAATACCAAGCAGGTTGGTCAAGTGTGGAAATAATTCTAGCCGATTTGTTTTTAAGTAATTTGTCCCACCAAACAGAATTTTCTCTTTTTTGAAACGCAAATCCCGGAAGAAATACTCTGTCTAAAAAACCTTTCATAATTGCTGGAATAGAACCCCACCAAACAGGATAAATTAGGACAAGGTGTTCCGCCCACTTTATTTTCTTTTGAGCTTCAATAAGGTCCGGTTCTAGTATAGTTCTTTTGCGATAACCAAACTGTAGATTAGGATTAAATTTTAGTTCTCTAATTACAATTTCTTTAACTTCCGCACCTGAGGCAATAGCACCCTTCTTATAGGATTCAGCGAGTCCGAAATTAAAACTTTCGCTATCAGGATGCCCGTTTATTAGTACTATTTTCTTCATTTTTTTTCTCTGTGTAACTCAACTTAGGTCTTGATCGTGCGTAGAAAGCCCAACAGCGGTGGTCTATTTACAATGGTCGGTTTTCTTTTCTTATTATTTTGTTGTCTTCACACCCATTGCAGTAAATACACTATCAACAGCTTCCCAAAGCTCAATCTTGTTACCTTCTGCGTCCATAATGTGAACAAACTTTCCATAATCGAAGGTTTCAATGCTGTCAAGAATTGGTACACCATTGTCTTTTAGTTTGTTTACTAGCCCTTCAATGTTTTGAACTCTATAGTTTACCATAAATTCCTTTTTTGAAGGTGAAAAATATTCGCTACCCGGCTTAAACGGGCTCCATTGTAAATAATTTATTTCGTCTGGTCTGTTGGCATTTCTAAATTCAAAACTTGAACCCCATTGGTTCACTTCAAGTCCCAAATTTTCTGAATACCATTCTTTAGTCTTTTCAGGATTTTCAGAGAAAAAGAAAATCCCACCAATCCCAGTCACTTTCGGTGTTGTGTCTTGTGGTGAAACTGATTCGTCAGATTGCTCGTTCTTTTTTGCCATATTTGTTTATTTTATAATTGTCAAGCGCAAGTTGTTAGTGTTGCTAAAATTGAAATGAAGCTAACATGGATTTTTGATAAAATTATATGATTATACTTCTTTTCATAATTTTCATTAGATTAAATTAATGATTTTCAATTAATCAAATGGCCTAATTTGCAGAGGTATAATCCATTTACGTCTTAAATTTTTATATCAGTTTAGATTACAAAGACTTACTACCATAAAGTGATTGAAAAATGCTGAATAATTCAGACAACATAAGTACTGAGCCATTTCCTAATTTCCTTTCCGATATTTTCAGGTTGATCTTCCTGAATAAAATGCTTTCCGGCACCAATGAATCTTGTTGTTAAGTTTGGAAATTTTGTTTTATACAATACAACTTCTTTGTTTTTAATTTGAACCAGGCCTGGCATAAAGTAGCAGCTTTGGAATTTCAGTATGTTGAAGCCAACTGTAATATTCCTTGGCAATTTCCTCATTCAAAGTGCCCTCACCTTTAAAAGGCAACTCCTGTGGAAATTTGATTATAGGTTTTCTGCTAGCTAAGCTTTTAAATGGTTCATTATAAACTTGCTTCTCATATTTGGACAATTTGCGGTTCATTGATAACGGAAGGATAAAACGCAGGAAAACGTTATAGCGGCCATTCCATTTTTGGCCCTTGACCGGATCGCGAAATTTTTTGAACAACCACCGTGCAATGGGATCCAGCGCACTCCATTCCATTGGTTTACAAAAGGTTTCCATAAACACAATACCTTTGATTTTCTCAGGGTTTTGTTTTGCAAAGTGAAACCCTATTGCTCCACCCCAGTCGTGAAGAACTAATATGATATTCTTCAATTCCAATTTCAGAATAAATTCATTGATGTAATTAAAATGGTCTTGGAACGAATAATTGATATCAGGCTTCCCAGACTTTCCAAAACCTATAAGGTCTGGAGCAACACATCTACCAACTGACGATAAGAAGGGAATGATATTGTGCCACAAATAACTTGAAGTCGGGTTGCCGTGAATGAAAAGAAACATGTGATCAGTTTTTGTCTTTGGGGATTCATCAATATAATGAATACATGTATTATCAATATCAATGAAGTGAGACTTAAACGGAAAATCTGCTGCTATTTTGTTGCTCATTTTTCGAGTATTTTTTGCCAATTATCCAGCAATTCTTCTGCAGTTTTTGAAAACTTGCTTTTTAGAAAGGGGTGCAATACCCAGTTTTGATAGTTACGTTTATACTGAAATTCAAAAAGCATACTAATTTTTGTGGTTTTGTTGTCTATTTCCTGCACTTTCCAGGTGCCCTTTAAGAATTTGAACGGATAAGGGTAATCAGGAGCCGAGGTGTTTACTTCAAAAGAGTATAATTCTTCTTCAATCCATAATGTACAAGTTTCTGTCCAACTGTCCTTACCGTGTGAGCAACTGCGAACCATCCCACTACCTTCGCCTGAAATAATTGTTGCTGCATCAATGTTTGGTGCCACTTTATCGTAATTTTCAACGTCTGATATTACTTTCCACACAGATTGTTTGTTTGCCTTTATTATTTTTTCAAATTTAAAGTGTTTATTGTTAGTATTTTCAAGACTGTCAATTTGTGCCAAAGCCTTGAATTGGTTGACACCCATAAATAATACTATCGTTGCAATAACTGCAATGGTTGAATACCCTGCTTCAGAAATTTCAAATAAGTTAACCGCAATTATTATAAAACTTCCAATCACCCAAAGAAAATCCTGTATTATAATCCATAGAACGGCAACCGGTCGTTGTTTTCTGATTTCATACATGATTGTACTTGCAAAAAATAGTAATACAATGCCTATTACCGAAAATACTGTTGTGTTTGCAGTTCCAAACAAACCTGCAATTTCGTTATTAAATACAATTAACACAATGCCTGATAATCCAGAAAAAAGGGCATTAAGACCCAGGGCTTTTTGTAATTTATTCATCTCTATTTCTATTTTGTTCTGCAAAAATAGCTGCCATATATTTGTTTATAGTGATATTTTGCGCCAATTTTGACGTATGAGAATACAGGCTATATATATTGGAAATTTATTTGACTATGCCACATATCAAGGTGTTTCTGAAGAAATGTTGAGAAATTACCTGGCAGAAAAGGATCTTGACGTATGCAATCAAAATAATACAGTTACAATAAATGAGTATTTAAATGTATTTGACGCCTTACAGAAAAGAGTAAAGGACACTAATTTTGGAATTCATTTTGGCTGTTATTTGAATCTAAAAGCTTTGGGGTTTATCGTTCAACTTTCCCTTAATGCATCAAGTCTTGAGCAAGCGGTTTTTATCCTTCAAACTTATTTACAAAACACATTTCCTATCGTTAGTTTAGAAAGTGAAGAGCGTAATGGGAAGTATATTTTGAGCTTGACTGCTAAAATTGAAAATGAAAAATTGAAGCATCAGGTTTTGGATTTTGTTTTCTGTTTTATTTATCGAGAATTGAAACTGATGCTGTCAAATGATTTTAAACCTGTACTTGAAGTGCCTGGTTCAAATCCTACCGAATTTACATATTTCTTAAATGCAGAAGTAAAAAAAGGTATCAAACATAGATTTATCTATGAAGCCTCCGTTTTAAACGCAGAAATAAACAAAAAGACTGTAAAAGAAATTGAGATTTTACTTCCAAAATTTTTACAGATGTTTAACAAAACAAAGCCCGGTTATAATGAATTTAGTATGCAGGTTAGAACTATGGTTTTGAATTTGTGCTGCCCTGAACTACCCACGTTTAAGCAAGTAGCCATTCACTTTCCGTTAAGCAACAGAACCATCCAACGAAAGCTCACGGAGGAAGGCTTATCGTTTCGTAAAATAACAAATGAAATCAAAAATGAATTATCAAATTATTTATCCAAAGGGCATCAAATGAAAACCCAAGATATTGCCCATCTATTGGGTTATTCGGAAACCAGTGCCTATCTCCACGCCGTCAAAAAGTGGGAAACCGAGTTTATTTCATAATATTTATCTAAAATGTGATCTTGTAACTTAGATCAATTAATGGTGTTGAACACTAGAAAATTAAGTTGAATGAAAATAAACTATTTCCACTCATCAATCCACTAGAGCAAATAAAGGTCAAATCTGTTTTCCTTCAACAACCCTATTCAGCCTATATTTTTTAGGGGTAGCACCATAATAAAATTGAAATTTTTGAATAAAATGCGAAGTGTTCTCGTAACCTAGTTCAAAGGCAATTTCATTAATATTTTTTTGTGTATTGTCTAATAAATTTGAAGCCCATTCTAAGCGCTTTTCGCTAATCCATTTGGCCGGGGATTTTTCAAAATGCTTTTGAAAATAACGTTTAAAGGAGGAAACACTCATACCACTTAAGAAGGCCAATTCCTCAACACTTAAATTACTGTTGACATTCTTGAGCATCAGGGCTTCTATGTTCAACTTGGATTTTTTGTTCAATTGAACTAAAAAGTCTTTAAATTGTCCTTGTTGATCATTCATTAAAAACCCCAATAACAACTCCTCAATTTTAAGCCGTAACAACGCGTCATTCAATGGGCTTTTTCCTTTAAAATAGGGAAGTAATGAATTGACATAGCCTATGAGGCTTGGGGTTGCATCAAACTTATAATGCCCTTCACTTCCCTTGCTTTTACTTTGTCCCAATGTTTTAAGATGCTGCTCGTTCTTTTGATGAAAATTGGCCAAAAATTGGTCTCCTAAAAAGAATAAAACACTTTCGTATTGATGGTTTTGTGCTACCTTTTCTGTACTTACAAACAGCCCTTTTTTTAGAAATACTGCTTCATTTTCCTCTAGGGTTAGCACCAATTCGGGTGCCATAAACTTTTTTTGACCGTTTACTCCGAAAACAATCAAATGTTGGGTGAAATTGATTTTTGCCTTTTTAGTAACGGGTATTCTATTTACATATACTATACTGCTGTCGTCTATTTTATAGACAAGGCTGTTGTGAATGTTCGAGCTGTTGATGTCTTCCGGCAGATTAACAATCATAAGAATTTCCAATTTGGAACTAAAAATACTTTAAAAATGAAGAACTCCATCAAAATTCAATTGGTTCTTAATCCACCATCTGCATTCATAACGGCACCGGTAATCCAACCGGAAAGGTCGGACGCTAAAAACAAAGCTACATTAGCGATGTCATCGGGATTTCCCAAGCGTTGTAATGGATATATTTTTTGAATGTTTTGTTGAAATTGCAGTCGCTGTTGGTCGCTCATCTTTTGCAATGCGTTTTCTAACATCGGCGTGTGCACGCTGCCGGGAGCTATGGCATTTACCCTCACTTTCTTTGGGCCTACTTCGCAAGCCAATGCCTTGGTAAAAGAGTTAATGGCGCCTTTGGTCAAGGAATAGGCTGTGCTGGGTCTGCCGGCCGCCATTCGGTCTGAAAAATAAGATGAAATGTTGATGATACTTCCCTCTGTTTCAATTAATGAGGGTAGCAATTCCTGAGATAACAAATAGGGCGCTTTAACATTCACGTTAAAAATGTGTTCTAATTTTGAAAGATTTACGGCTTCAACGGGCTCAAAATAGGCAACCGCCGCATTGTTTACAAGTACATCTACCTTCGGCCACACCATAGTTATCGATTTTACTAATGCATTAATTTTTGAAACCTCAGCCAAGTCAAATGGCATCGTTAGCACTTCGTTGCCATTGGCAGTCAATTTTTTATGAGCAAGCCCCAATTTTTCTCTATCTCGTCCTATGAGCAGTACCGCTGCCCCGTTTTCAATAAATCGTTTTGCAATGGCAAAACCAATACCTTCACTGCCGCCGGTGATTACCGCTCTTTTTCCATTCAATAACTCCATTCCATTTCTTTTGAAAAAGTGCGTGAACGTAGTCGATACCTCGCCCACGCACATTAATACTACTGTTGTTGAACAATAAACACTTCCAATTCTTTAAACGCTTGGTCCCGAAGTGGGATCAAATTTTTATAAGATTCCGAATTAAATACATCCTCAATGGTGCCTTGGTCAGGAAACTCCATTATCGCAATTAATTGTGGACTCCTAGTTCCCACAAGGGTCTTAGACACTTTGTACTTACCAACGGGTACAGCTCCGGCATTTTTAAAAATGAGGGCCGATTTTTCAGAATATTCTGCAAAAGCCTCCTTTTGTTCAGGAATTAAAACGGCATTGACAATCATTAGGGTTTTTTGTGACATATTATTTTGGGTTTTAAGGGTTTCTGTTGAATTAAAATCTACTCGTGTAATTTCAAATGTTTGTGCTACAGTGTCGTTTCCCCCGAAAAGCATTTGTAATTTGGCGTACATCACAAAAAGAGCATCGCCCGCTTTGGTGAGTGTGGTGGGAAACGTATTTCCGGTTTTAAAGTGTGCTGTGGTTTGTGCCGTAGTCCATTGGTCTTTGGTCGCAATTTTATAAACCACACTAGGAAAATCGGCCCCGGTGAGGTTGTTGCTGGCTAGAGCTAAAGTTTGGTGATCGATCAACAAAACACCGTCTATGGTTGGAAATGGTTTGTTGGCAATGTGTATCTCGGTTAAACCAGTCGGATTTTTTAAGGGGATTTTGAATAATTTTCCACCATTGTATATGGCTGTAATCAAATACCCATCCGGATGGTACACCAACCCGTTTAAACCAAAAGTGCCTTGTGGGGCAACCAATCTTTCGTCATTGATAAAAATGGACGGTTTTCCGCTACTATCTATTTTGTAAATGATGGGTGCAAAGCTGTCCGTCACGTAATAATTACCATCGCTATCCATAGTGACATCGTTTGCCAAATGGGCACCTGCCGGTGCTATTTTGGTTAGGTTGATGTATTTTTCTCTTTTCCCGGTTTTCAAATTGTAAAAAACAACTGAGGCAAGGGTTCCCATTGTGGCAGCACTGCTTTTTTTGCCCACACCGAGGTCGCTGTTGCACAGCACTAAGCGATTTTGCTTTGAATCGATTTCGAGGCCAATGGCAGAAATCAGGTCATTGTCTTCGGCAAACACAGAAAAGTTACCCGATTTATCCACTTTTATAATTTTACCTTCCGAAACAGAAGTTGTAAAAAAGGATTCAGATACAGCGTCATAAACCAATCCTTCGGGATACAGTCCGGGGCTTTTTATAATAATTTGATTTTGCGAAATTGTGGTAGTAACCGACAATAAAATGGTAAGAATGGCGAGCCAAAATCGCACATTGGTTATAGTTTTAAAATTCATAAATTTAGGTATTAGGTTCCGGGCAAAGGTAGGACGAAGGGCTACCTTGAAAATATTGTATTTAGCCCATATACTATTTCAAAAAGTTCAACTTTACCGTTGGTAGGGTGTTAAAATGGCTGTAATTTTTAGTTCAGAACACCGACCTTTATACGTGAATACAATAATTCTATGTCCACAAAATTTCTTTTAACCTTCGGTATTCTAATTTATGCCGTAGGTGTTCCTGTTCTTGAAATTAACGATACGCACGTTTTTAATCCGGATTGGACGCCTCACGTTCGTATTCACGAAGTATGGCAATTAATAACAAACAGCAGCATAGGGTTGTTCTGTTTGTGGCTGGTTTGGGCGAAACAAAAAATTGTATTGCCCAGTGTTTTAGGACTTTTTATTACCGGTGGATTTCTCTTGGCTTTCATCCTTCAAGATTTTTACGGAGGTTCAATGAAGTATTTAGATGGCTCTGAAAAAACCCTATTTGGCATCAATATAGGTATCCTTGGTTTTGGGATAGTATTCATCGTCTTTCTATATACTTTATTTCAAGGAATGAAGAGGAAAGACGGTTTGCAAAAATATAGGAGTCACGATATATAATTGCATATGTCGTTCGAAAATTTACAACGAAGAGAGTTTTGCCATCCAAAATACGGTCAACAATTATTTCGAAGGCGTGTTTTTTGGAGACATTTTTAAGTTAAAAACTGCCTTTCATCCCGAAGCGCTTACTTGTGGTGATATAAATGGCGCCCCTTATTTCCGCAATTTGGAGCAGTATCTAGAAGGTGTAAAAAACCGCAAGAGCCCAAACGAGCTCAATGAAGCGTTTACCATGAAAATTTTGTCTGTAGAATTATTAGGCCAAAATGCCATTGCAAAATTATATGTGCCAATGCTGGCGTATAATTACTACGACATCGTATCCCGAACTAAGGTGGATGGCACTTGGGTGATTGTAAATAAAATATTTGCCAATGTTATACACCGCACAGAAATGGCCTAACACCCGAGTTAGCTAGCTTTTAGGGATTAGATATCCCATACTTCAGGAGCCGTTTGGCGGAGGTATTTCCTCTGCCAAATTGGTTGCTGCGGTGTCTGATAGTGGTGGTTTGGGCGGTTTTGGGGCATACCATTTAGAGCCTGAAGCACTACTAGAAATTAATGCTGAAATTAAAACCTTAACTAAATTACCCTATAATATAAACTTGTGGGTAAACGATGTTGATTTAGATCAGGCCTATTCAGAGGAAGACTATCAACAATTATTGTGTTTCTTAAAACCTTATTTCGATAAATACAATATACCTTATCCTGAAGCTCCTAAGCCAATTGAAAGCAAATTTGAAAGACAAATGGAGGCTATTTTAAAGGTGAAACCTCCTGTTTTTAGTTTTATTTTTGGTATCCCTGATGCGGCCATAATGAAAGAATTGGCAAAATCGACTATTAAAACCATTGGAACAGCAACTACTTTGGAGGAGGCGCTAATGCTAGAAAAGGCTTAAGTAGATGTAATTGTGGCTTCAGGGTTTGAAGCCGGCGGACACAGACCTTCATTTTTAAAAAATACAGAGACTTCCTATTTTGGGTCATTTGTACTTGCCCAACTAATCGCAAAAAATGTTAAAAAGCCATTTGTAGTTGCCGGTGGTATTGCCGATGGCAACGGAATCCTAGCTGCATTACAACTAGGTGCCTCCGGAGTGCAAATAGGAACTGCTTTTTTGGCTACCCAAGAAGCAAACACAACTGCATTTCATAAGGAGATTTTATTTTCGCCAAATGCGCAGAATACTAGTTTAACAAAAAGTAGTACAGGAAGAATGGCAAGAGGAATTCCGGGCGAATTGTCAATGAAATTTGACGCGTTACTCCATCCCCCAAAACTGCCTTTTCCGATACATTCAAAAATAATCTCAGTACTACGCAAAACTATTCAAGAAAATGATAGTCAGCGTATTTTAACCTATTGGGCAGGCCAGATCGCACCATTAATTCAAAAAGGTAATGCCAAAGACGTCATGGTTCGATTGTTGGCGGAGATGGAGCAGTTAAGCATACCGTAATATCCTTTTGGTAAGAATAAGGAATGAACAATTTTGAACATAAATTTCAATTGTTTCCAACCGTCCATTTAAGTCAGGATGAAGACTCTCAGAAAATAGTGCTTATATAATTTTCGAAAAATTAAACACGCACGCAACCTTTACATCTCAATAACATCTACCATAAAGATTTAAACCAAAAGCCTGACGGAAATTCAGGATCATAAAATACATTTCACTTAATTTTTACTGTATGAAATTACAAAACCCTTTTTCGCCTTACAAGGCGCTAGTCCTTTTAGTTCTATTTTCGTTAAGCGCTTGCAATAATGACGATAACAGCGGTACTCCCATCGAAGAAAGTCGTTTTGTTTGGAAAAAAATTGGACTTAATGGATTAAAAATTAACAAATTGCTTCTAGAAGATACTTTTCTGTATGCAGTCACCGAAGATGGAATTTACAGAAAAAATAGTGTTGATGATAGTTCATTTCAACCTATAGGACTGCAAGGTCTTAACATTGAAGACGTTGTAGTTTTCAGTCCCAATGAATTGCTTGCTTCGGTGGCCGATTTTCAAGAGGACATCGCAATTCATATAGCGACAACTAATGATGGTGGTCAAAATTGGCAGGTTTTGGAATCCGATTTCGGGGGAGGCTTTGACCCTCATATTGTGTGGGACTTTTTGAAGGCGCAGAATTCCGAAGATAATCTGTATGCCACTAGCAATTATGTGGTTGCAAAATCAACAAATAAAGGGGTTCATTGGACACCCATATGGGGAGATTGGGATCAATTTGCGCGGGCAACCTCAGTGGTTGCTATAAACCCATTACTACCTAATGAAATCTGGCTGGGTGGGCAAGGTGGAATTGAAGACGGCTATTTAATTCGATTAAATGGAGATACGGAAGCTAATCGTTGGACAGACTTAGTGCCCAACCCCACTACGGTAAAGAACATTACATTCGACACACAAAATCCACAATCCATTTACGTGGGGTTTGAAGGAGCATTGTTAAAAACCTCGAATAATGGACAATCATGGCAAACGCTCATAGATGAACATGAAAGTGCCCGGTTTTTTAACGGTATCGTCTTAAGCAAATTGGATGTCAATAAAGTGTACACCTCCGGGTGGCTCAAAACCGATGAACCTCAGCCCCTGTTACTATATTACAGTACCGATGCAGGAACAACTTGGAAACAAGAGATTTTCACAGAAGAACCCTTTGGAGGAGTAGAAGATATGGTCATGGCCACTATAGGAAATCAAGAACATTTGTTTTTAGCCCTTAATAAAGGGGGGGTATATGAAGTTATTGAAAAATAGGTTATAACATTACAGCCTGAATTTTATTTTACAAGATATGCAACCGTCAGAAAATAGAACTTCCGAAGGATTTTCTAAGATTGTAAAAGGAAGAATCTTAGAGGCTGCTTGGGATACTGTTTTGATCCTAAAAGAACTAAAATTATACGGTAATTGCCTTGTTATTTTACATCTGGAGGATGAGTTTTACCAGAAATAAAACCTAACTTTACTTAAACGAAATTAAATCGACCAAATTTTAGGTTCACAAATCGACAACAGCCAACTGCTACTCAGCTTATCTAGTTGATTTTCAGATGTTTTTAAAATCGGGTTCGAATCCCAGCCAGGTCACAAAAAGGGACTTTCTAAACATTCGTTAGAAAGTCCCTTTTTTTATTTCCTTTTTATGATTCAAAAATCAATGAAGCATTTGCGATATTGATCCGAAATGGAATCTGTACGCAACTAAGAGCTCCACAATTTAGGACGCATTACCCATTTTTATGGATTTTGACGTAACGTAATATCTTCCAACCTAGCTTAACGAAGTACTTCGCAATCGAAGCGCATTCATAATAACAGACACAGAGCTAAAGCTCATGGCCAATGCGGCGATCATTGGTGATAATAGCAATCCGAAAAACGGATACAGCACGCCGGCTGCAATAGGCACCCCCAACGTATTGTATAGCATTGCAAAAAATAAATTTTGTTTGATGTTTCGCATCACCTGCACACTTAAATTTCGCGCTTTAACGATGCCTTGCAGATCGCCTTTCACTAGGGTCATTGTAGCACTTTCTATGGCCACATCTGTTCCGGTACCCATAGCAATACCCACATCACTTTTAGCCAAAGCCGGGGCGTCATTTATGCCATCACCCGCCATAGCTACTTTTTTCCCTTCCCTTTGCAACCGCTCTACTTCGTACAATTTATCTTGAGGAAGCATTTCGGCTTTATATTCTAAAAGACCTAGTTCATCGGCAACCGCTTTGGCGGTATCCGAATTATCTCCGGTAAGCATTAGTACAGCAACTCCTCCTTTTTGTAATTCCGTAATGGCTTGTTTACTGCTCGCTTTAATTTTGTCGGAAATAACCACATACCCCACGGCTCTGCCATCTACTGCCAACATAGGTACCGTTTTTCCCAGCTTTTGCTGTTCGCTTACCGCTGCTCTAAGATCCTCCGAAATAGTAGCTTGGCTCGTTACCATTAGTTGTTCATTGCCTAGCGCTACCTGCTTTTCGCTTACTGTACCGATAACTCCTTTTCCTGTTACTGCAGTAAAATCGGTTACCTTCCAAACCGCCACTTGCTGTTCTTTTCCATAGTTCAAAATGGCTTCAGCTAAGGGATGCTCGCTAAATTGGTTGAGGGCCACCATATAGTGAAGCACCTCTTCTTGATCCATACCTGCCGTAAATCCTATTTTTTCTACTGAGGGTTTGCCTTCGGTAATCGTTCCCGTTTTGTCTATAATAAGGACATCTATTTTATTCATTCGCTCCAAAGCTTCGGCATTTTTGATAAGAACCCCATGCTGAGCGCCCTTACCCACACCTACCATAACGGACATAGGTGTAGCCAATCCCAGCGCACAGGGGCAGGCTATGATTAGCACCGCAATGGCATTAACCAAAGCATATACATGGGCAGGCTCCGGACCAAAAACAACCCAAACAACAAAGGTAACCACGGAAATTACGACTACTACCGGCACAAAATAGGCAGAAATCCGATCTGCCAGTTTTTGAATGGGTGCTTTACTTCGGCTGGCTTGGTTTACCATAGCTATAATCTGAGACAAGAGGGTATCTGCACCTACTTTTTCGGCCTTCATTACAAAGGATTGCTTTCCGTTAATGGTTCCGGAACTTACTTTATCATTTAAACCCTTGGTTACAGGCACAGGCTCTCCGGTAATCATGGATTCGTCTACCGTACTTTCGCCTTCCGTAATTATACCGTCTACCGGTATTTTATCTCCCGGTTTTACCCGAAGCAAATCGCCCTTACTAATTTGGTCAATTGCTATTATTTCTTCTACACCATGGGTAATTCTAACTGCCTGATTGGGTGCTAACTTTAATAATGCTTTAACGGCACTATTGGTCTTGCTATGTGCTCTCGCTTCCAGCACTTGCCCCAACAATACCAAGGTTAAAATTACCGTTGCTGCTTCAAAATATACATGTACCGTTCCGGATTCTGTTTTAAACTGCTCCGGAAAAAAATTGGGAAACAACATCCCAAACACGCTAAAGAGCCACGCTATACCCGCCCCAATACCAATTAACGTAAACATATTGAGATTCCATGTTTTTATGGACTTATAGGCCCTTTCAAAAAACATCCATGTTGCATAAAAAACCACAGGAAGTGATAACCCCAACTGCACCCAATTCCAATAGCGCATCTCTAGAAAATTGTATAGGGGGTTGTTGGGTGCCATTTCGGACATAGCGATCACAAAAATTGGTAGGGTAAAGCCCACCGCAATCCAAAATTTTCTAAGCATTTTTTGATAAGTGTCCTCTTCTGCCGAAAGCGTTCCGGCCTTAGCGACCAAATCCATACCGCATATTGGACAGGCTCCAGGTGTATTTTGCTCAATTTCAGGATGCATGGGACACGTATAAACTGTCTCCCGCTCATGAAGGGGAGCTTGCTCCTGCACTAAATCCATGCCACATACCGGGCAGTCTCCGGCCGTATCATAGGTTTTTTCACCTTCGCAATGCATAGGGCAGTAAAAAGCACCCTTCCCTGTAAACTTTGGCTTTTTTGAAGATGTCTTATGCATTTTATTTGACTGTCCCGGTAGGGAAATGGTGTACGATCCACCATCGTCTAACAGTGCCTTTTGGAATGCATCTACGTTACGATGTGATTTCATTTCTATGGTCGCCTGCGCCTGTTCCAAATCTACCGATACCTTCGTGACCCCTTCAACGGTTTTCAGAACGTTCTCTACATGACTACGGCATCCATTGCAGGTCATTCCTTGAATGTGATAGGTGTGTTTCATTTGTATTTTATTTTTTTATAAAGACATGTTGTAGCAGGCGATAAGGGTTTCAAAATTGAAAAAATCTAGTCAAAATATACAACGGGTTGCTTTTAATGCACTATTGCGGATGTTTTTTACATCTTTATTTCCCGTTGCACGCTACCACAATGCAACATTGTACTACCATAATACGGATTTTTTATGGCACTACTCATACTTAACCAGGAACTCCCTTTATCATACATAGGGCAATGCTGTTCGTATACGGTGTACGGTGTTCCGGTAATGGCAACTATTTCGGTAACCGTCGCATTGAGTTCTTTAAAATGTTTTCTTTGATCCTCTATTGTGGTTTTAGAAATGGCACTAGATTGAACTTTCCCTTGAAGCAGCAATGGTTTCAATTGGACTTGCTCTTCGGGGGCGTAGGGATCTAAATTGAAATTCTCGAGGGCTAGATGCATGGCAGAGGCTCCTATAACAGCCCTTTCGGCATCATCGGCCACCAAGGCATCCTTAACCTCAAAATAAAAATCCAATATGGAACTCTTACCATCTGCTATGGTGCTATTTTGACCGTTTACATCCGCATTTTCCTTTGCTTCCTTACGCACGTCTTCCGTTTTTGGTTGTTGATCCTCTGCTTCGGGTGTCTGTGCGTCTTTGTTGTCCTTACAAGAGAAAATGATACCCAGACTACCCAGCACTACGATAAATGGTAGCAACCTATTTTTTTTGTTCATGGTTTAAAATTTTAAATTATTGAATTAAACTTAATTAATTTGATTGGTGATCTCACCGCAAGTGGCCATAGCCTTCCCAAAATACGGATTTTTAATTTCATCGGAAAGGCTTAACCAGTTCGCTCCCTTATTGCTATCTGCCATAGGGCAGTGTTGTACATATAGCGTTTTGCTCAAGGGATTAACCGTTTGGGATAGCTCTATCATAAGGTTTGAGGTATGCTGAAACACGTTGCGCAATTCTTCTATGGTACTAAAATGCTGCACGTGCGTAAGTGTTTTTGACAGATCGTTGCTAAACCGCATCCACACCTCATGCGATGCGCCTTGAAACAACCTTGCATCAATCGTATTCAGTATTTGCAGCAGCGTAGTGCCTGCCTTCTTCGCATCCTTCATTTGGTCATTTGTAAGGGCATCCTTCATGGTTAAATAGGCTTCAAAAAGGGGCTCCATCGCTTTTTTTGCATCCGCAGAAACAGCCATTTCTTTTTTATGATTTACAGGTATTTGCTCGTTGATTCCGCCATGATCATGGCCCGTCATTGTAGCACCTCCTTCCGGATTCATCATACTTGGTTTTCCGGCCAATTGGGCTGCGGCATCGATACTAAATGTACCGTTAATTGCTATTTCGTCGCCTTCTTTCAATCCACTTTCTATGATAAAACCATCTCCTAAAGATGCGCCCAAAGTTACTTCGCGCATCCTAAAACTAATTCCTGTAGATGTGAATTGCTTTACATACACCACAGACCGCTTACCTGTCCACATGACTGCCGTTTTTGGAACGATTATAGCATTATTGGATGCCACTGAACGCGTAGACGCCAACGTGCCTGAAGCAAACATTTCCGGTTTTAATTTAAGGTCTTTATTTGGCACTTGTACCCTTGCCTGTACTACCCGCGTAGAAGCATTAATAACAGGGTCTAAAAAATCGATAGCCCCTTGAAAAGTTTCTCCCGGAAGGGATTGCACCGTAAAATTAATTTTATCTCCTTTTTTTATCCATACGAGATCTGATTCATAGATATCGAACAAAACCCAAACTGTGCTGAGGTTCGCCACTTCATAAATAGGCATTCCCCGGCTGACATAATCGCCCAAGTTTACTTTTTTCTCAGTAACATATCCCGACACATCTGCATACACCGAAAATTCCTCTTTTGCCTGTCCGGATACCAATAGTTGTTCTATTTGCCGCTCTGACAGTTTCCAATTTCTAAGTTTTTCTTTGGCTGCATTGAATAGCTGCGGTTGGGTTGCCTGTAACTTTTGGGTTTCAAAAAGTTCTTCTTGAGCAATCACTACATCCGGAGAGTACAAAGAAGCAATAACTTGTCCTTTAGTGATGTACTCGCCCGTGAAATTTACCATCAAACGCTCTATCCTACCCGGGATGTGAGTCACTTGCGAAAAAACCGATCGTTCATCTGCTTGTACTTTTCCATTTAATCGTAACTCTTTTACAGGTTGCAGGGAACTTACCACGGCTGTACTTACATTAGCCATTTTCATGGCCGCAGGCGACATGCTTATGGCCATTGGATCCTGCTCATTTTCGGATTCGTTAGAAATTGGTATTAAATCCATGCCACAAATAGGGCAACTACCTGCTTCGGATTTTCGAATTTGCGGATGCATGGAGCAAGTCCATATTGATTCTCCTCCAATTTCTGTGGTATGCAGATGCGTTTCATTTTTAGATGCGTTAGAGCCACCAAAAAAAATCCATCCTAAAAACAAACCCAATACTAATGTAAGACCTGCAATGACACTTATTTTTTTTATTTCGTTACTCATTTCTATTATTTTTTGCGGTGATATAATCCAGTTTTGCAAGCGCTATTTGATATTGTGCCAATGCACCAATTTTTTGCTTTTCGTACCTTAAACGTTGTTGCTGCATGCGCAAGACTTCTTCCAAATCGCTCCCCGAATTGCTATACGTTTTGTACAGTAAATACAGTACTTGATCGGACTGTTCGGTGAGTTGCGTAAACAAGGCGACAAGATCTGCCTGTCGCTCCAATTCGTACTGTGCCATTTCATAGGTAGCGCGCAAGTTATTGGCTATTTCTGTGCGTTGCAACGAAAAACTTTCTTGCCGTAACTGAGCCTCCTTTAGTGCAGCCTTATATTTCCCTCTAAAAACAGGCAAACTAAATGTTAGCATAGGCATAATCACATCCTTTCCATTATCGGACGGAGGTGTTGCACCAACTGCAAGATCTTCGCGTTGGCCCACCGAAATAAAATCGACCCCTACCCCTATTTTTGGCAAACCCTGTTTCACCGCCAGACGCTCTTCTGCCCTACTGGCCTCTAATTTTAGCTCCAAAGCAGAAAGCAAAGGGTGATCGGTTAGTACTGAATCCTTCTGATCTATCGTAGGCAATTCTTGTAATCCGGGCATTTCGGATAGCAGAATCGTTTGCTTGGGATCGCGATTAAGCATGGTATTTAATGAAACCAACAAGGGGATTTCCCTTTTTTTCAAGATTTCCAAATTCTTTTCGGCTTCTTTCAACAAAAGATCAATACGCAATACATCTACCAAACTACCACTGCTATTGGCAAATTTTGAATTTGCAATGTTCTTATAAGTATGGAGCAGATCTACATTTTTCTCCTCAATACTCAGTTGTTCTCGCAGCTCCAACAATGGAAAATAAGCCACGGCCAAATCATACCGCAATTTGTTCTTTGCTTCTATGTAGATTTGATATTTGGATGCCGCCATTAATGCAGCCACATCACCTTGCACTTTTAGAGTGCCAAACCACGGAAACATTTGTGAAAGCGAAAAACGAGCCTTCTGTGGCCCTACTCTAGTTTCTACCATCTGGCCAAAGGCACTTACCGTAAGTGAAGGATCTGGCAAGGAATTGGCTTGCGCCACTTTTTCTAAAGAGGCCTTAAACTCTTTATACTGAGCCTGTAACCCGGGATTATCCTCGGCAGCCAGCTCAAAAAATTCGGTCAAGGATTGGGCTTTAACACCAAACCCAATACAGATAAATATGATGAAAATTACTTGTTTTTTCACTAGTTCATTATTTAACGATTTCGAGATTCCTTTATTTCTTTTCGTAGTTGATTTTTTATCACGGTTTCCCTCCAAAACGATTGAAGCACCGGTACCACAAATATGGTCATAAGCTGTATCAACATTCCCCCAAAAGTGGGTATGGCCATGGGGATCATAATATCGGCACCCTTTCCGGTAGATGTTAGTACCGGCAACAAGGCTATAATGGTTACGGCGGTCGTCATCATGGCCGGGCGCACCCTTTTTTTTCCTGCCACTACGACCGCTTCTCTTACACCTGCTATAGTATCCGGTTTCCGCTCTTCAAACACCTGATGAATATAGGTTCCCATGAGTACGCCATCATCTGTAGCGATACCAAAAAGTGCTACAAAACCTACCCAAACTGCAACACTAAGATTAACCGTATGCATTTGAAACAAATCGCGCATATGTACCCCGGACACCGAAAAATTTAAAAACCAATCCTGTCCGTAGAGCCAAATCATTATAAACCCGCCTGCAAATGCAACAAAAACACCTGAAAAATGAATGGATGACGCAATAATTGTCTTGAACTGAAAAAAGAGCAACAGAAAAATAACGATTAAACTTATAGGGATTACAATAGAAAGTCTTTTTGCCGCTCTTATCTGATTTTCATAACTTCCGGAAAATGAATAATTAATTCCAGCTGGAACGACCAACTCGCCAGAATCAATTTTTCTTATAATTGCGGCTTGTGCATCTTCTACCACCTCGACTTCCGCAAAGCCATTTCGCTTGTCAAAAAGGACATAGCCTACTAAAAAACTATTTTCGCTCTTAATTGCTTGCGGCCCACGGACATAGTCAATAGTTAGGACCTGCGATAAGGGTATTTGGGCACCCACAGGCGTAGCAATTAAAATAGCACCAATGGCCTCCGGGCTATCTCTGAGTTCTCTGGGATACCGCACCCGAATAGGAAAACGTTCCCTTCCTTCTACCGTAGCCGATACCTGCATGCCTCCAATAGCGGTTTCAATGCTCTGTTGCACATCTTCTACACTAAGACCAAACCGACCTATTTCATCGCGGTTAATAGTAAGATGTATATAGGGTTTTCCTACAATTCTATCGGCAAAAACGGCTTCACTTTTCACCGATCCTACTTCTTTTAAAATGGCTTCCAATTGCATCCCAAAGGCTTCAATAGTAGCCAAATCCGGGCCATAAACTTTAATCCCCATAGGCGCCCGCATGCCTGTTTGCAGCATCACCAACCGTGTTTCTATGGGCTGTAATTTTGGTGCAGATGTAACACCGGGTATTTTAGTTACTTGTACAATTTCATCCCAGATATCATCGGGCGATTTGATATGTGTCCGCCAGTTTCTAAAAAATTCCCCCTTACGATCTTCTATAAGCTCTTTTTCAGAAATACCGATTTTTAATGCCTCGGCGTGGGTAAGCGTGTCTTTATTCCGCGTAATGAAACGCGATTTTCTATCCACCTTAAATCGCATCCGATGCCCTAACGCGTTCAGAATATATTCGGGTTTGTAGGTAATGATGTTTTCATACATAGATATGGGAGCAGGATCTAGTGCTGATTCTACTCGGCCTACCTTGCCTACGGCTAAATCTACCTCGGGTATACCATTGAGCACCATGTCTAATTTACTTACCACCTCGCTGTTGTACGCAACCCCGGAATGGGGCATTGCACTAGGCATTAAAAGGTAACTTCCTTCATTTAAGGTGGGCATAAATTCTGATCCAATTCCCGGAAAACGATGCGCCGAAGCACTCCAAATAGTGGTTTGCCTCACGTTTTTCCACCCTATTTTTTCAAATCCGCTCTCCACAAACCCGAACGTACTTTCAAAACCAATCCAGATGAGCACGCCAAAAAATAGGGTTATAAAAGGAAGGAGCATAAACTTACCTTTGTTTTCCAAACACCATTGTAATATGGGTTCGTAAAAACGTACTATAGCCATTAAGGCCATCAGAATAAGACCTATTAAAAGCAATACAAAAAAATAGTTCACCCCAATTCCATTTTGGGGTCCTAAAGGCATCCACTCTTGAGTAAGAAAAAAAGAAGCGACAAACACGGTGAGTCCTAAATTGATGTAATTAGGGTAGGCCTTCCACTTCTCGGACCATTGAGGTTCCAAATAATTATTAATGCCGATTAAGGTAACTACCAGCGGTAATAGCATGTGCGCAGAAATCGCAAAGACGATACCACTCACTACCAATAGAATACTCCAAAAACGGCGCACTCTTTTCTTGTCGTAGTTTATTCCGAAAACAAAATGAGCCAGAGCGGGAAGCACTATAATGCCAAGTATAAAGGCACTGAGCAGAGCAAAAGTTTTTGTAAATGCCAAGGGTCTAAACAGTTTACCTTCTGCTGCTTCCATGGCAAATACCGGCACAAAACTCACTACAGTGGTAGCTAAAGCTGTGGTTATGGCCGATGCTACTTCGGTAGTACCCTTATAAATTACCTGTAACAATTCTTTTCCTTTGGCGTCCTTATTTTCTGGCAATGCCAAATGACGAATGATATTCTCTACAAATACAATCCCTACATCTACCATAACCCCAATAGCAATAGCGATACCCGAAAGTGCCACTACATTGGCATCTACCCCGGCATACCGCATTACGATGAATGTCATTAATACACCAATGGGTAATAATCCGGAGATGATTAACGACGCCCTTAAGTTTAGCACCAAAAGCAACACCACTATAATGCTGATAAGGATTTCGTGCGAAAGCGCATTTTCTAATGTGCCAATGGTTTCTTGTATTAATTGAGTGCGATCGTAGAACGGTACTATAGTAAGTTGGCTTTCCACGCCATTGGCCAAGGTTTTTTTAGGAAGGCCAGGCGCAATTTCCTTAATTTTTTCCTTAAGGTTATTGATTACTTCTAAGGGATTAGAACCATACCGAGCCACCACTACTCCACCAACAGCCTCAGCTCCACCCTTGTCTAACATACCTCTGCGCGTAGCAGGTCCTAAACTTACTACGCCAATATCTTTGATGCGAATGGGCACGTTCTGCTGCACACCTACTACAGCCTTTTCCAGATCTTCAATATTTTTCACATAGCCCAATCCACGAACCAAATATTCGGCCTGATTGATTTCAATCGTCTTTGCGCCTACATCCCTGTTCGATTTCTGAACCGCTAGCATGACGCTGTTCAGTGGAATATTATAGGCTTTAAGGGCATCCGGGTTTACATCAATCTGATATTCTTGAATATACCCACCGATGGAAGCTACTTCGGATACACCTTCTGCGGCATTTAAACCGTACTTCACATAAAAATCTTGTACGGTACGTATTTCCTGTAGATCCCAACCTCCGGTAGGCTTATTATCTTTATCTCTTCCTTCTAATGTATACCAATACACCTGTCCCAAGGCTGTGGCATCGGGACCTAGAGAGGGTGTTACCCCTTCGGGAAGTATGCCTGCGGGTAATGCATTTAGTTTTTCTAAAATTCTGGAGCGCGACCAATAAAATTCTACCTCATCCTTAAAAATAATATAGATACTGGAAAATCCGAACATGGAAGAGCTGCGAATGGTTTTCACCCCGGGGATTCCCAATAAATAGGTAGTCATGGGATACGAAATTTGATCTTCAATATCCTGAGGGGAACGTCCGGGCCATTGGGTAAAAACAATCTGCTGATTTTCTCCAATATCCGGAATGGCATCTACGGGAACCGGATCCTTTGGTAAAAAACCAATATCCCAATTAAAGGGGGACGTAATTATGCCCCAAGTTACCAATGCCACCAAAATGAGCACCGTAACTACCTTATTTTCTAAAAAGTATTTTATCGCCTTATTTAACATGATCATACATTGTAAAAGAACCTAAATGAGGTGTTCTAGGGCACAAAATGCCATAGCCCCGTTAAAAAATTAACGAGGTCTGCTTTTTACAATGTGTATCAAATACGAAAAACCTGATCTAGAATAAGACGGTCTTTAATGAGTAAAGGAGGTGGGTAATGTTCATGCGGTATCGGTTGCCTTATAGTTCCCTCTAAAAAATCCAAATAGGCATACGTATAGGCAACCAAAAAGAGGTGTTGGCTTGCACTAATATCATTAAAAGCCTGTTTTAAATGGTCTTGACCATCTACCACAATAAGTTCATCACTACAGCACGAGGACACCTCTTGAATACCGTGATCAGCTTCATGATCCATTTGCATGGCCATATCGCAAGGTACAGCATTTTTAAAAAAGGCCATATCCATTAAATGCCCCATACAATAATGCTTGTCTACCATCCAATAGGTAGTAGAGGCCAATAGCATAACTGCCATGGTTACTGCAACGATTTTATGTACACAACGCATTATCATTCGCTACAAAAGTACAAAATACTAGTCAAACGTTTTAAATGTTAACTAATAATTGTGGGTTTTATTATCTGATAAGCACGTATTTAGCAGTTTCCTTTTTCTTAATTTTGCAAAAAATAGATTATGTTTCAAACACTACGCCCTCAAATAATAACGCTTCTTAATCAAAATAACCTATCTGTTAACGATAGATTGCAACAGCTTTGTAGGCTTCTAAAAAACGAAATTCCTCATTATGATTGGGTTGGATTTTACTTTAAAAATGGCACAAAAGAAGAATTAAAATTAGGCCCTTACGCCGGTGCGCCCACGGATCATGACATTATTCCCTTTGGGAAAGGTATTTGCGGCCAAGTGGCCATTTCTAATAAAAATTTCGTTGTTCCCGATGTTAACGCGCAAGACAATTATATTGCTTGTAGTATCTCGGTGAAGTCCGAAATTGTGGTTCCAATTTTTGTCAATGGCCAAAACATAGGTCAGATCGATATCGATTCAGACACCTTGGATCCTTTTACAGAAGCAGATGAACGCTTTCTAGAATTCGTTAATCAAAAAATAGCTGAAATTCTTTAAAACTTTTCTGATTTTGTTGATAACCGTGGCGGTTTTATACTTTCAAAAAAAGTACTTTTACCTGCTTAAAACCAATACGACAACAAATTCATAATGAGCACTAAAAAAGCAACGGCAGCACTTATATCGGTATTTCATAAGGAGGGACTGGAACCCGTAGTACGAAAATTAGATCAATTAGGCATAACCCTATATTCCACTGGAGGCACAGAGCAATTTATTAAAGAACTGGGTATTGATGTTATACCTGTGGAAGACCTTACCAGCTATCCGTCTATTTTAGGTGGAAGGGTAAAGACGCTTCATCCCAAGGTATTTGGAGGAATTCTTAACCGAAGCGACAACCCCTCCGATGCGGCACAGATGAAGGAATATGAAATACCGTCATTAGACATTGTTATTGTAGATCTTTATCCTTTTGAAAAAACGGTCGCCAGTGGTGCTACAGAGCAAGATATTATTGAAAAAATTGATATTGGGGGCATCTCACTTATCCGGGCCGCAGCCAAAAATTACAAAGATGTGCTCTGTGTTTCTTCTATGGATGATTATGCAGAATTTTTAAATTTGATTACCGTAGGTAATGGTAGTACTACCTTAGAAGCACGCCGACGTTTTGCCACCAAGGCTTTCGACGTTTCTTCCCATTATGATACGGCTATCTTTACTTATTTTAATCTGAATACCGCATTAACCAAACTTAAAATAAGCGAACAAAAGGGTCAGGAATTGCGCTATGGCGAAAACCCCCATCAAAAAGGATTTTTCTTTGGTGATTTTGACACTATGTTTACCAAACTTCATGGCAAAGAACTTTCGTACAACAATTTATTGGATGTAGATGCTGCGGTAAATTTAATAAACGAATTTAAAATTGACCCGCCTACCTTTGCTATCTTAAAACACAATAACGCATGTGGTTTGGCTACCCGAGACACGTTACATCAGGCCTATATAGATGCCTTGGCTGGCGATCCTGTTTCGGCCTTTGGCGGTATTCTGATTTGCAATACCGAAATGGATGCCAATACCGCTACCGAAATCAACGATCTATTTTGTGAGGTGGTCATTGCCCCAAGTTTCGCAAAGGAAGCCATTGACATCTTAGTCACGAAAAAAAACCGAATTCTGCTCGTACATCATGAAGCTAAACTGCCCAATAGTGTAGTTCGCACGTGCTTAAACGGCTTTTTGGTTCAAGAAAAAGACAACAAAACCGATGCCGTGGCCGATTTAACCTATGTGACCCATAAAAAACCCTCGCCCCAAGAGTTAGACGATTTAATCTTTGCCTCTAAACTATGTAAGCACACGAAGAGCAATACCATCGTTTTAGCAAAGAACAAACAACTCTGTGCCAGCGGAACCGGACAGACCTCACGGGTAGATGCCTTAAACCAAGCCATTCACAAAGCAAATTCCTTTCAATTTAACCTCCAAGGTGCCGTTATGGCCAGTGATGCTTTTTTTCCCTTCCCCGATTGTGTAGAAATTGCACACAAAAGCGGAATTGGGAGTGTCATACAACCTGGAGGCTCTATAAAAGATCAATTAAGTGTGGACTATTGCAATGAAAATGGGGTGGCTATGGTAATGACAGGCACCCGTCATTTTAAGCATTAATTTTACTACTTTTGTCGATGAAATGTACCGTTAAACCCGAAACCAAACGAAACTATGGGATTTTTTGACTTCTTAACCGAGGAAATAGCCATTGACTTAGGCACGGCCAATACTCTTATTATTCATATGGATAAAGTCGTTGTTGACAGTCCATCTATTGTAGCGCGCGATCGCATAAGCGGAAAAATCATAGCTGTTGGTAAGGAAGCGAGTATGATGCAAGGCAAAACGCATGAAAATATCAAGACCATACGGCCGCTGAAAGATGGAGTTATCGCCGATTTTGATGCTTCCGAAAAAATGATCAATATGTTCATTAAGAACATCCCGGCATTAAAGAAAAAATGGTTTCCGCCCGCACTCCGCATGGTCATTTGCATTCCCTCGGGAATAACCGAAGTAGAAATGCGTGCAGTACGAGAATCGGCGGAACGGGTAAATGGCAAAGAAGTCTATTTAATACATGAACCCATGGCGGCAGCCATAGGTATAGGGTTAGATATTATGCAACCCAAAGGAAATATGATTGTAGATATTGGCGGAGGTACTACCGAAATTGCAGTTATTGCCCTTGGGGGTATTGTGTGCGACAAATCGGTAAAAATTGCCGGTGACGTATTTACGAACGACATTGTGTATTACATGCGTACCCAACACAATTTATATGTTGGCGAAAGTACGGCCGAAAATATAAAAATACAGATTGGTTCTGCCACGGAAGATTTACAATCGCCTCCGGAAGACATGTCGGTACAAGGCCGGGATTTATTAACAGGAAAACCCAAACAAGTACAGATTTCGTACCGAGAAATTTCGAAGGCTTTAGACAAATCTATCCTAAGAGTAGAAGATGCGGTTATGGAAACACTATCGCAAACACCACCAGAATTAGCAGCCGACATTTATAATACCGGTATTTATATGGCAGGCGGGGGTTCTATGCTTCGCGGTTTAGACAAACGCTTATCGCAAAAAACAGATTTACCGGTTTACATTGCAGAAGACCCGTTGCGGGCGGTAGTACGAGGTACGGGAATTGCTTTAAAAAACTTGGAACGATATAGAAGTATCCTTATAAAATAAAGGGCTTTAATACTTATAAACATCGATTGCTTGCCTGAATGGTTTAGGCGAGTGAGTACTAAAAAAAAATGAACAATACCAACCCATATAGAAAAAGTCAAAGCAATGGCTCACGATTTTTTGTTGCGATAAGATGCTCCATTTAAAGCATGTATCGCTTGGAATTCACCAAAACGTAAACTAGGTAATGCAACAGATTATCAATTTTATCATAAGGTATAAAAACTTTCTGTTGTATATCTTTTTGTTTTTATTGGCACTGGTATTCACGATACAATCGCATTCTTATCACAACTCTCGATTTTTTAATTCTGCGAATTGGATTAGCGGTAACATCTACAGGACACAGAGCAGTATTACTGCTTATTTTGACTTGAAAGTGGAAAACCAAACCTTACTGGAAGAAAACAAACAACTTCGAAAGCAGCTCGCCAATCTACCTCAATTAGAAACCTTTGAAATAGATACAGCCGCACTTAGCTACCGCATAATGACCGCAAAAGTTATTAAAAACAGTTACGCTCATCTAAAAAACTACATCACCTTAAATAAAGGTCGTAAAGACGGTGTAGCCCAAGATATGGGTGTGATAACCAGCAAAGGTCTTTTAGGTATTGTGGAAAACACTTCTGCCAATTTTGCAACGGTACAGAGTATTCTAAATACAAAATCGAACATTAACGCTAAAATAAAAAACACCAATTATAACGGTTCTTTAGTTTGGGACACAAAAGCATATAACGTGGTGCAATTAATTGATGTACCTAGATTGGTAAAACTAACCATTGGCGACACTATTGTTACGGGGGGTATGTCTAGCATTTTTCCCGAAAACATACCTATAGGTCGCATTAGAAAATTTGATCTCAACACGGCTAAAAGTGCCTATACCATAGACATTTCCCTATTTAATGATATGACCAATATAAAAAATGTATATATCATTGAAAATCTCAATAAAGGTGAAATTAAAGAATTAGAATCGCAACAACAATAGCTCAAGAAGGAAGCTTATGGGAAACAACATCTCCTTTATTATTATCATACGTTTTTTATTGCTCGCTTTTGTTCAAGTGCTGATTTTTAACCATCTTAATTTCTTTGGATATATTAACCCCATGGTATATATCCTTTTCCTGTATTGGTATCCTATAAAGGAACAGAGGGGACTATTTATTAGTGTATGTTTTTTATTGGGCTTAACAATAGATATATTTTCGGATACGATGGCATTGCACGCCGCCGCAACCGTAACCATCGCCTATTTTAGACCCATACTCATGCGGTTTTGTTTTGGTGTGAATCTCGAATTTCAAAGTTTTAAACTAGCAAATGCCACTAAACTACAACAAATTACGTTTTTGGCGTTATTAATTATATTGCATCATTTGGTTTTCTTTTCGCTGGAAATTTTCAATTTTAGTAACTTGTTTTTAATTTTAAAGAAATTTTTCCTCGTAGGCATTGCAACCATGGTGCTTAGTCTTTTATTAGGCTCACTTTTTAGTACCCGAAAAGAATGAAAAAGATACTTTTATCGAGCATTATAGTACTGATTGGATTCACTTTCATCGGGCGACTTTCGTATTTGCAAATCTTTAGCTTTTCGCCGAATCAGGTTAAAGAAGATCCGGCCATAAAGACGATTTACGACTATCCGGAACGCGGGTACATTTTTGATCGTAATGGAGAACTTTTAGTAGCCAATCAGGCTGCGTACGATGTTATGGTGATTCCCAGAGAAGTGAAGGCCCTGGATACCTTAGAATTCTGTGCGCTTTTGGGTATAGAAAAAGAAACGTTTATCAAAACTATAGCCAAGGCCAAAAACTACTCACCGCGACTTCCTTCTGTATTAGTACCTCAGCTTTCCAAGGATGATTATGCGGGGTTGCAAGAAAAAATGCGCCACTATGAGGGTTTCTATATCCAAAAAAGAACGTTGCGCTACTACGCTACCCAAAGTGGAGCCAATGTATTGGGTTACATTAGCGAAGTAAACGATAACGACCTAAAAAACAATCCCTATTACGTAGCCGGCGAACTTACAGGAAGAACCGGAGTAGAGAAATCGTATGAACATGTACTTCGTGGTAGAAAAGGGGTAAAATACATTCAGAAAGACCGTTTTAATCGTGACATTGGGCCCTATAAAAATGGCCAACTGGACACGCTACCCGATCAGGGTACAGAAATTTACCTCACTATAGACAAAACATTGCAGGAGTATGGTGAAAAGTTAATGAACGGTAAACGGGGCGGTATAGTTGCCCTAGAACCTGGAACAGGAGAAATTTTAGCCCTAATCTCTGGTCCCACCTACGATCCGTCATTATTAGTAGGCAGAGAGCGTTCTAAAAATTATACAAAACTGTATTACGATACTATTGCCAAACCCACATGGGACAGGTCTATTTTAGCAGAACCTTCTCCGGGTTCGCCCTTTAAAACCCTAAATGCCCTTATCGCCTTACAAGAAGGAGTTATAGGGCCCGAAACCACTTTTCAGTGCTATAATGGATTTTATGTAGGCAACAAAAAGAGAGGGTGTCATTGTGGTGGTGGTACTCGCGATTTAAACACCGGTATTTTTAAATCGTGCAATGCCTATTTTGCCGGTGCTTTTCGTAAAATATATGATCATTTTCCAACGACCGATGAAGGTATGGATGTGTGGGAAAAACATGCCAAAAGTTTTGGATTAGGCCAATTTCTAGGCTATGATTTGCCAACCGGGAGGCCCGGTAGAATCCCTAATAAGGAATATTATGACAACGTCTACGGTGATAACCGTTGGTCTTCCTCATACATTATATCTAATGCTATAGGACAAGGAGAAGTAGCGCTTACACCCATTCAGCTCGCCAATATGATCGCTGCCATTTCCAATCGCGGACACTACTACACGCCCCATGTTATAAAAAAAATAGGAGATGACGATATAGACGACCCCAATTATACCACACGAAAATATACGACTATAGACAAAAAACATTTTGAACCCGTGGTTCAAGGAATGGCAGATGTATTCACGAAAGGCACGGCTCGCGGAGTTCAAATTCCGGGCATAACTGCGGCAGGCAAAACCGGTACCGTAGAAAATTTCACTAAAATTGACGGGGTACGAACGCAACTAACAGATCATTCTGTATTTGTGGCATTTGCCCCAGTAGATAATCCAAAAATTGTTTTGGCTGTATACATCGAAAATGGTTATTTTGGTGCCCGATATGCGGGACATATTGCATCGCTACTGATTGAAAAATACCTCAAAGGAGAGATCACGAGAACAGATTTGGAAAAAAGAATGCTAGAAAAAACCCTAGAGCACGAATATGCCAAGCCGTATAGCGGACAACCTTTCAAAATAAACGAACGTGTCTGGTAAAAGCATCCTTGGCCGGATTGACTGGTTTATTGTATTGTTATATGTCGTACTGGTCGCAATAGGCTGGATCAATATTTATTCATCTACGTTTACCGAAACAAATTCCTCTGTATTTAACTTTACTTCCTTACATGGCAAACAGCTTTTCTTTATTGGGGTAAGCCTGATAGCTATTGTATTAGTCTTCGCTTTAGAAACCCAGTTCTACGAGCGCTTTTCCAGTGTCATGTATATCTTTTCTATGGTTTCCTTGTTGGGGCTTTACGTCTTTGGAACAACTATTGCCGGAGCCACTTCTTGGTACAATCTTGGTTTTTTTAACCTTCAACCTTCCGAATTTGCTAAAGTAGCAACCAGTCTGGCCTTGGCAAAGTATTTAAGTGATATTCAGACCGATATTAAACGATATAAAGATCAACTTTATGCCCTGCTCCTTATTCTTATCCCAATAGTGCTTATTGTGCCGCAACCCGATCCTGGAAGCGCTTTAGTGTTCTTAGCCCTTCTTTTTGTGCTTTTTAGGGAAGGATTTCCTTTGTTTTATTTGGCCATAGGTGTCGTACTAATGATCATTTTTATACTCACTTTAATGTTTGGCACCATATGGATTGCTATTGTATCGGCCTTACTTATTGCGCTTTTCTTTTTGGTAAAAAAGAAAGATTTTAAGATTCCTGTCCTTTCGGTAGTGCTTTTTTTTGTGATTTCCATTCTGTTTTCCCTGTCGGTTAATTTTATTTTTAATTCTGTTTTTGAGCAACGCCATAGAGATCGTTTTGCTTTGTGGTTGCGACTGGAAAAAGATCCCGAAAAAATAGAGGAAATACGAAAAACAATTGGTTATAACACCTATCAATCAGAAAAGGCTATTGAGTCCGGAGGATTATGGGGAAAAGGATTTTTAGAAGGCACGCGCACAAAAGGCAATTTTGTACCCGAACAACATACCGATTATATATTTAGTACTGTAGGTGAAGAATGGGGGTTTTTTGGAACCGCTGCCGTGGTTCTTTTGTTTACCATTTTGTTGTTGCGCTTGCTCCATTTGGCAGAACGACAAAAAAGTGATTTTAGTCGTATGTACGGCTATGGCGTTATTTCCATATTATTTATCCACTACGTAATTAATGTAGGAATGGTTATTGGTTTATTGCCTACCATAGGTATACCTCTTCCCTTCTTTAGTTATGGAGGTTCTGGATTGTTGTTTTTTACGATATTACTGTTTATCTTTCTAAAACTAGACGCCAACAGATTAAACGAGTGGAATTAAAACGGCCAATCGGACATATTCGTTTTACTTTCCAAAATAGCTTCTAATTCATGGGGGAGTTCCTTAAAAAAATCGATGCCACTAAGCTGTTCTATGGAATCAACAGGCACCACAAAATGTTGTAAGGATGACCTATTTTCTTCGTGTTTTAGCAAAAATGCAATCGATGTTAGTGCATCTCCATTGTCGCGTACTACAATTTTATAGAAATAATCGGGTACAGCAACCTGCTCCTCACCTATCACAGAAAGATCTTTATTTAAGATACCTGCGGTAATTACATATAACGTAACGTATTGCTTGCCCCATTGACGCACTTTTTGCTCCAAACGATTCCAAATTCCGGCATTAAAATCTCGCTTTTGAGGACTTATATTACTGGTATAAAAGGTTTCATTATAGGCGTCTTCGGAAAATCTTCGATCTCCGGCCGGACATAAATGACCCCGGTCGTATCCACTTCCTTTGTAATTACGCCAATCCGCTGATTGGGTGATGACTTTCGGATCTTGTTCAAAATAAGGTCTTTTTCGGTCGTCATTCGTAAGTTGCTCTTTACTCAAACGATAAATAACCCATTCTGCCTGTTCAAAATTTTCATGGTAAGACAGGGCATAATACGCATGATGCACAATAGCACCTGTGGTAGAACTTGGCCATATACCCGCCGCAATAGCACCAGAAGGGTTTGTTGTTTTATACTGTTTGGTTCGGGGCGCATAGTAGGTATCAAATACCCAAAAGCTAGCTACCACAAAAGCCATTAGTACTGGATACACATATTTTTGTTTCATTATCGTTGCCTTCAATAAAAAATAATTTCCCTCCATGTGGGATGGTCTGCAAAAATAAGTGTAAAAAATAACATTTGATTCTGAAAAGAGTCTCCTATATTTTTGTATTCTTGAAGGAACAAATAAAAACGGTATGCTTACTTGGAAAGACATCATCCGATTTAGTGTTAACGGGAATCCCGATCCCGATAATAGAATTCTCAAGGATGATGGGGAATGGAAAAAAATCTTAACCCCGGAGCAATATAAAATAACCAGAAAAAAAGGTACAGAAATGCCGCATAGTGGATTGTATTGTACTAGCTATGAGGCAGGAAAATATCTGTGCATCTGTTGTAATACGCCGTTATTTGATGCTAGCATTAAATACGATTCGCATTCCGGATGGCCTAGTTTTACACAACCCATAAAAGAAAACGCCATAAAATACGAGAAGGACACGGCCTTTGGCATGGTTCGGGTAGAGGTTATGTGCAATAGTTGCGATGCGCATTTGGGTCATGTTTTTCCGGATGGTCCAGAACCCAGCGGACTACGATATTGTATTAATTCGGAATCCATACTCATAGAAAAACCTTAATATGGCTACTAAAATTTCTGCATTAGCTACCGTAGGTGGTGGATGTTTTTGGTGTACCGAAGCTATTTTTCAAGAATTGAAAGGCATAGAAAGCGTTGTTTCGGGCTATACCGGAGGGCAAGCACCCGGCAAACCTACCTACAGGGAAGTTTGTTCTGGCCTTACCGGCCACGCCGAAGCAGTACAACTTAGGTTTTTCCCGGATGAAATTTCCTATGAAACTATCTTACGGGTTTTTATGAGCACGCATGACCCTACCACATTAAACCGTCAGGGTGCGGATGTAGGAAGTCAGTACCGCTCTGTAATTTATTATCACAATGAAGCACAAAAACAAAGTGCACTAGATGTTTTTAAGGAAATGGCTCCCTTTTTTAACGCACCTATTGTCACCGAACTCAGTCCGGCTGTTATTTTTTACGAGGCGGAGACCGATCATCAAAATTATTATAAAAATAATGCTTCCCAAGGGTACTGTCGTATGGTTATTAGTCCCAAATTAGCCAAATTACGAAAGTTATATTCCAACACACTTAAAGGATCACAATAATACTGCGCAGGGCTAAACCTTCATCCCATCAACCTCATAAAAAATGTGATGTAGTAGGATGTGACTAAGGGTCACTTTTCTATTTGGCACATAATCCATTTTCAATTAGTTACTTTTTAGTCTCAAAATTAACTTTACCTACGGAAGAATCCATACCGGTAACGAAGGCATTTCTTTCCCTGCACTGTGTATATTTTAGTATATTTGAATCGTAAATCAGATTCCTCTTTTTCATGGGTAAAGACACCTATACTATTGCTGTTATTCAACTAAGTTTAAATAACACTGCCGAAGAAAACAGAAAAAAATGCGTTCACTGGATTCGGAAAGCCGCCCAACAAGGTGCCGAGGTAATAGCGCTCCCCGAACTCTACAGCAGCCATTATTTTTGTCAAAGTGAAGATGTTTCCAATTTTGCTTTTGCGGAGCCTTTAGGCGCTATCTCCTTTACCGCCTTTAGTGCCCTAGCCAAGGAATTAGGTGTAGTCCTTATTATTCCTTTTTTCGAAAAGCGTGCATCGGGCATTTATCACAACAGTGCTTATATACTGAATACAGACGGTTCGCAAGCCGGATTGTATCGTAAAATGCATATCCCCGATGATCCTTATTTTTATGAAAAATTCTACTTTACGCCGGGCGACCTAGGTTTTCAATCTATAAAAACGCAAAAAGGCAATATAGGCACTCTTATTTGTTGGGATCAGTGGTATCCGGAAGCGGCCCGACTTACGGCCTTAAAGGGTGCCGAGGTGCTGTTTTATCCTACTGCCATTGGCTGGCATCCTTCTGAAAAAGAACAATTTGGCACCAATCAGTACGGGGCTTGGATGAATGTTATGAAAGGCCATGCCGTGGCCAACGGAGTGTACGTGGCAGCGGCTAACCGTATAGGTTTAGAAAAATATATACCCCATACCGATGGCATTGAGTTTTGGGGAAATTCATTTATTTGTGGCCCCCAAGGCGAAATATTAGCACAGGCATCATCCGATAAAGAGGAAATTTTATTGGCTGAAGTAGATTTAAAGCTGCAAGAAAATGTACGCCAAAATTGGCCCTTTTTCCGCGACCGAAGAATTGATGCTTTTGGGGATATTACCAAACGGTTTATTGACTAAGGCATATGGCAGAGCGAAGATTCCCGGCAGAATGGGAAACCCAACAAGGCGTTCTTTTATGTTTTCCTGGAAATGGTAAAGATTGGCCTAGAAAATACGGAGCAGTTCAATGGGCTTTTGTAGAATATATCAAAAAGATAAGTACCTACGAAAAGGTCTTTTTATTGGTAGAAAATACTGCCCTAAAAGACAAGGTATGCAGTATGCTAAAATTGGCAGATACAACCCTCACCCAAATAACCTTTATCATCCAAAAAACTAACCGTAGTTGGATGCGCGACTCGGGGCCCATTATCGTTAAAAATGGAACAAACTCAGAGGCGTTAGACTTCAATTTTAATGGATGGGCCAAATATCGCAATTGGCATTTAGATGTGCAGGTACCCCAAACAGTAGCCAACTACCTCAACATTCCCCTAACAATTGTGTGCTACAAAGGAAAAAAGGTGGTGTTAGAAGGAGGTGCGTTGGAGGTTAATGGCCAAGGAACACTGATTACCTCCGAGGAGTGTTTATTACACCCCACCATACAGGTACGCAACCCGGGATTTACTAAAATGGATTACGAAGCTATTTTTAAAGAATATCTGGGCATTACCAATGTAATTTGGTTAGATAAGGGAATCGTAGGCGATGACACCCATGGCCATATCGATGATTTGTGCCGTTTTGTGAACGAGCATACTGTGGTTACCGTGGTTGAAGAGAATACCATGGAAAAGAACTACCAACCGCTACAAGAAAACCTTAGTCGTTTGCAAAATGCCACTTTGGAAAACGGAAAGGCACTGAATATAGTGACGCTCCCTATGCCCAAGAAAATTATTTTTGACAGCATTCCGCTCCCGGCAAGTTATGCCAACTTCCTCATCATTAACCAATGTGTTTTGGTGCCTACTTTTAATGATGCCAATGACCGGGTTGCCCTGAATATTTTGGGCAATTGCTTTCCGGATCGGGAAATTATAGGCATAAACTGTATTGATGTCATTTGGGGCTTTGGCACCTTACATTGTCTAAGCCAGCAGATTCCGTTGTAAGAAGATTTCATATTCGTTCTTAGAATAGGCGCTGTCCTTTTCATTCTGAAAAAAACTACACTAATTCTACGAGTTCCGGACATTGGAACTACTTAATCGCATAAAAAATCGAAAATCTAAATTCTTTGCCGATATATTTCAAAAGCAAGATTAGTTTGGTTGTACATTAAAATATTGTCCGTAATTTTGTCCGTGTACGCAAAATCGTCCGTAAATATGGCAACAATTAATTTTTATCTCGACAAACCAGACAAAAAAGGTCTTGCCCCCATTCATCTGCGAATTAATTGTAACGGAAGTCAAATCAAATTGGCTACTGGACAGAAAATTGCAACAGAAAATTTTGACAAGAAAAATCAAAAAGCGTTAAACTATTCAGCAGAAACGGCTGAAATAAATCACTATCTGAACTTTTTAAAAGAACGTGCAGACGAACTTTTGCACCACTCTAATAAAAAAACATTTTCACAGGAAGAAATCAAAGAAAAACTAACCCAACATATTGAAGGGTACAAAGAGAATCATTCTGTTAATATTGTGAAGGAGCAGGTATCACTTTACGGGAAACCTTTCACTTTTGTAGATTTATTTGCTGGAGCTGGTGGATTCAGTGAAGGATTTCTGCAAGCAGAAGTTAATAATAAGTTTTTTGATTTTATTGCTGCAAGTGACATAAACGAAAATTGCGAATTAACTCACGTTGTTCGTTATAATCATCAACTCGGACTAAATGCTGAATTTTTAAGGCAGGATATTACTGAACCTGATTTTCTCGATAACTTTCTTCAAAAAATAGGAGACAAAAAAATAGATGTTGTCTGTGGTGGTCCTCCTTGTCAAAGTTTTAGTCTTGCTGGAAAGCGAAAGAAATTTGATAAAAAAGATGATTTATTCTCACATTACCTTGAAGTAATCAAGATTTTACAACCTAAATACTTTGTGATGGAGAATGTGAAAGGCATTCTTACAAAGGAACAAGGAAAAATTAAAGACTTAATTATCCGAGAAATTAATTCCATTGTTGACACAAACGAAATTCCCGTTTTAGTTTCTTTCATTAGAAAAATGAAGTCTGATAAAAACAGCTTTCTACTTGAATGTATTGTAAAGCGTGTTGAAATTGAAAAGCTAAGAGATGCTGAAATAGAAACTGGTCGAGAAGAATTTATTCGATTTGTAGATTCTCGATTTAAGCAACTTACTCCAAAAATAGCTGACTACAAAACAAGTAAAACCGATTCCAGAATAAACACAATCAGACACGGATTTAATATTTTGGCACGTACTAAGGAATGGGAAAAACTAAAGCGTGATATCATTAAAGAAAAGGATTACTGTAATGTTGACGGTGATGCCTTTGTTGAACAATTCACTTCATTTTTAACTCATATAAGTTCTGACAGTATTATTGAACAAATAGAAAATGCGTTTAATGAACTGAAAGTACCTGCGACCTATAAAAAAGATTGCAAGGACATAATCACAGCACTGAAAATTTATACGGCATCATTTGATGAAACTGTCGAAACTCTCTTAAGCATTTCATCTGCAAAGGAACGAGAAGGATTAAAAGGTATTTTGGAAAGCATTAGGCTTTACAAAATTGAAAAACCATTTGTAGCAAATGCTTCCAATTATGGTGTTCCTCAAAATCGTGAACGAGTACTTTTTATTGGCTGTAGAAAAGACCAAAAATTCATTTCCGAAATACCTTCAACTGTTAAACCAGAAGAAAAAGTAACTGTATTTGAAGCTTTATATGATCTGGACTTTATCGGAAACAACCAAGAAGCTCACCATTATGAATTAGTTGATATTTCAAAACAGTTCAATGGAACAGCAAAAAAAATGATGAGTCTTCTTAAAAAAAGAGCCATTGATGGAAAAGAAAATTCTAAATCTGGAAAATCATTTGCAGAATGGTCTAAAGAAGGTCGTCTAATAGAAAGATATAAGCCTCAAACAAAGCCAATCTATGTTCGAAATTTTGAAGGACTTCAAAAAGGAGAAAAGTATTTCGACATTCTCAACAATCACAAAACAAGTAATCAAAATGATGATGTAGTGAAAAGACTAAAAATCATCTTGGAAAATGGGGATTACAAAAAAGCCCAATGTGAATTAGAAGAATGTGGTTTGTCTTCAAATAAAAGAAATTATAACGTTTTAAAACCAGATGAACAGAGTTCGACCATAATGACTATTCCTGATGATTATGTTCACTACAATTCGCCAAGAGCATTGACCGTTCGTGAAATGGCTCGATTGCAATCGTTTGACGATTCTTTTGTTTTCCAAGGCAAACGTTCAACTGGTGGAAATAACCGAAAAACGGAAGTCCCTCAATATACGTTGGTTGGTAATGCAGTCCCACCATTATTAGCAAGGGCAGTAGCATCAGAGATTTTAAAAAATATTAAATGAGAGTATTATCGCCAGCAGAACAATCCAAAATAAAGCTACTGACAAAAAATCAAGTTTCATTAGCACTTATTGAACCAACAGAAACAGGTTTAAAAAAGTCGATAATGGATGCCACAGGTTCTGTTAGGAGTTTCTTGAAAGAAAATAATATTCACGATTACGATATTCAAGGACAAGGCCCTGAAAATAAAGTACAGATTGACACAAAGATTTATGAAGATTTCCGCATAATAAACTCAACCGCTTCATTATACAGGCCGCAGACAAAGAAGGGCGACCCAAGAACCTGATTTTCTGGACTTACAAAGGTTGCTAATCCGAATGATATTGTTGCTTTAATCTTCTATTCTGGGTCGTTTCACATTTTCAATTTAACTCAATTGAATGTTGAATCTTTATTGAACTCTAACCTTGTAAATCCTTTGAAAGAACTCGTTACAGAGATTAATGGTAAAGCCAGCGAAATAGCATTTGAACTGCTGACAATGTTGAGAAAAGTTGCCAGTTCAGGATCTATTCCATCAATGGTTGCAGCTGACACTTCTGTTGGGAGAACTTTGGAAACCGCATTAGGAATTGACATTAATTCATCCAAACAACCCGACTACAAAGGAATAGAACTCAAATCATTTAGAAGTAGTCGAACAAACAGAAAAAACTTGTTTGGACAAGTGCCAGACTGGTCATTAAGTAAATTCAAAAGTTCGGCAGAAATTTTAGATGCATTTGGTTATCATAGGGAAGATGATTTTAAACTGTATTGTACGGTATCGGCAATAACCCGAAACTCACAAGGGCTATCGTTAAAACTTGACTCTGATATAAAACAACTCATTGAGAATTCAGATAAACCTGAAGTTGGCGACTTTGTAGTCTGGACTTTGGATACACTTCACAGTCGTTTAAAAGAAAAACACAAGGAAACATTCTGGGTTGAAGCAGATAGCACCTACATAGATGGACGGGAACATTTCCAGTATTCACTTGTAGAGCACACCAAAAAGCCAATTACATCTCAATTCGACATTCTTGTTGACCAAGGAATAATAACCCTTGACCATTTAATAAAAAAGAACTCAAAAGGAAAAGTAGTAGAAAAAGGTCCGCTATTTAAAATAAAACCCAAAGGACTTGACTTGCTGTTTCCTCCGAGTGAAAAATATAACTTGATTTAGTATGCCAACCGAAATTATCACTCATCCCAAAAAGTTTTCTTAGGATCCTCTAGCCACGACGATTACGCACTAATTCGTTGCAAAGTAGTTCTGTTATCAACACAAAAATAGCCTACAACCGCCATTAAAAGACAAATCGCAATAAACCCATGAAACTTGTTATATTTGTGCGTTGTGGTTGTCCGTAACATAAAAATTTCACTGCCATGAATCCGTCGTTCCCCAAAAGAATCGGTTTAGTATTAGGGCCTCTTAGCTATGCACTCATCCTTAACTTTTTTCATCCTGCCGGTCTAAGCCACCAAGGCATTGCAGTACTGGCAGTAACCCTTTGGGTGGCCATTTGGTGGATTACGGAAGCGATACCCATTGCCGTAACTTCCATGTTGCCTGTGGTATTGTTTCCCTTAAGTGGTGCCTTATCATTGTCTGAAACCACTGTAGCATTTGGCGATAAATATATTTTTCTCTACATCGGCGGATTTATTTTATCTATCGCTATTGAAAAATGGAATCTACACAAACGCATAGCACTTACCATTATTAATTACATTGGCACCAATAGTAGTAAAATTGTTTTAGGGTTTATGCTGGCTACGGCCTTTCTTTCTATGTGGATTTCAAATACAGCCACAGCAGTTATGATGTTGCCTATTGGTTTGGCCATTGTCAAACAATTTGAAGACCATCCGGATACTGTGAAAAATGAAAATCAAATTTTTGGGAAGGCGTTAATGCTTGCTATTGCCTATAGTGCTTCTATAGGTGGTATTGCGACCCTTATAGGTACGCCACCCAATATTATTTTTGCCGGGGTAGTTCAAAAATTTTACAATACTGAAATTACATTTTTGCAATGGTTCCAAGTAGGTTTTCCGCTAAGTATAATCTTACTTATTATAACGTGGCAATACCTTACTAAATTTGCATTTCCACTAGATAAACAAGCATTTCCCGGCGGCAAAGCGGAAATTAAAAAACAACTAAAAACCCTTGGAAAAATTTCAACAGAAGAAAAATGGATTTTAGTTGTTTTTATCTTTACTGCCCTTAGTTGGATGACCCGGAGTTTTGTATTAGCCAAATTAATTCCGGGTATAGACGATACTATTATTGCGATGATCGCTGCCTTTATACTTTTTATAATTCCCTCGAAAAAAGACATTGGCGGACAATTACTTCATTGGACCGAAGCAGAACGTCTTCCTTGGGGTATTTTATTACTATTCGGAGGCGGTCTTGCTATAGCCGGTGGATTTGATTCTAGCGGGTTGGCATCATGGATCGGAAATCAGGTAGCTGTGCTCGATCATATGCATCTTTTGGTTTTGGTGTTTATTATTGTGCTGATGGTAAATTTTCTTACCGAAATCACTTCTAATCTAGCCACCACAGCCATGTTGTTGCCTGTTTTAGTACCCGTTGCAGCGAAATTAGAGGTAAATCCCTTTATTCTTATGGTGGGTGCTACGTTAGCTGCTTCCTGCGCTTTTATGTTGCCCGTGGCCACACCGCCCAATGCAGTAGTTTTCGGATCTGGCTATTTACGGATTCCGGACATGATGAAAACCGGTATATTTCTCAACCTAGTCTCCATTATACTGATTACTATTTTTGTGTACTGGATTTTACCCCTGATTTGGGTATTGAACGGCTAAGTTTTCGTCTTAATATTACGGGTATTTACCAATAGTTACTGCCAAATTTTTATCTGATCCTCTTCATTATTTTTCAGTTCCCACGTTAAGAAGCTAAAGCAAAAGCTGTTTTTAATGATTGTCTATATCCATGATTTAGCTTTGGCGGTATGCGCTGCCTTTAAAGGTGCCCACAAAATTTGTTTTTTACATCATTTTCGTCTTCAATAATGATGGCGGTCTAAATAAAAAAACCGCCCTTGGCATCCAAGGGCGGTTTTTAGTTTAACGCTTTATACGCTTACATCATTCCGGGCATGCCACCGCCACCCATTGGAGGTGCGGCAGGAGCCTCTTCCTTAATGTCAATTAATGCGCATTCTGTTGTTAAGATCATTCCAGCCACAGAAGCTGCATTTTCTAATGCAATTCGGGTTACTTTCTTAGGATCTATAATACCTGCTTTAAGCATATCTACATAGGTTTCTGTTTTGGCATCGAAACCAAAATCACCCTTTCCTTCAAGAACCTTAGCTACGACTACAGAACCTTCACCGCCCGCATTTTCAACGATAGTTCGTAAAGGCGATTCAATAGCTCTTGCGATAATTTGAATCCCTGTTTCCTCATCAGTGTTTTCCGCTTTTAATTTGGAAAGTGCTGCCTTGGCTCTAACTAATGCTACACCACCTCCGGCAACAATACCTTCTTCAACAGCTGCTCTGGTAGCATGAAGTGCATCATCAACCCTATCTTTTTTCTCCTTCATTTCTACTTCTGAAGCGGCACCTATGTATAAAACGGCCACACCACCAGCTAATTTGGCCAAGCGCTCTTGAAGTTTTTCCCTGTCATAATCTGAAGTGGTACTTTCTATTTGCGCTTTAATTTGGTTCACTCTGGTTTTGATATTTTTCGCAGCACCGGAACCGTTTACGATGGTTGTATTGTCTTTATCAATAGACACTTTCTCACAACTTCCCAACATATCTACTGTGGTGTTTTCTAATGAAAACCCGCGTTCTTCTGAAATTACAGTACCGTTGGTTAAGATCGCAATGTCTTCTAACATCGCTTTTCTTCTATCTCCAAACCCGGGTGCTTTTACCGCAGCTATCTTTAAAGATCCTCTTAATTTGTTTACCACAAGAGTGGCTAAAGCTTCGCCATCTACGTCTTCACAAATGATAAGTAGTGGTTTCCCGGATTGAGCCACCGGCTCTAGTACAGGAAGCAAATCCTTCATGGAAGATATTTTCTTGTCGTACAACAAAATTAACGGATTCTCTAAATCGGCGATCATTTTTTCAGAGTCGGTCACAAAATAAGGTGATAAGTAACCTCTGTCAAACTGCATTCCTTCCACAATGTCCACATACGTTTCGGTACCCTTGGCCTCTTCTACAGTAATAACACCTTCTTTGCCTACTTTTTGAAACGCTTGAGAAATGAGCTCTCCAATGTTTTCATCGTTGTTGGCAGAAATGGTTGCTATTTGCTTTATTTTCTCTATGGAGTCACCTACTTTTTTGGTCTGTTTGCCCAATTCTTCTACCACGGCGCCAACGGCTTTATCTATCCCCCTTTTAAGATCCATAGGATTTGCACCAGCGGCCACGTTTTTTAAACCTTCCTTAACAATGGCTTGTGCCAAAACGGTAGCTGTGGTTGTGCCATCACCGGCAAGATCATTTGTTTTGGAAGCAACTTCCTTTACCATTTGTGCGCCCATATTTTCTAGGGGATCGCGTAATTCTATTTCTTTTGCTACGGTAACACCATCTTTGGTTACTGTGGGTGCCCCAAAAGATTTACTGATTATTACGTTTCTACCCTTTGGGCCTAAAGTTACTTTTACTGCATTTGCAAGAGCGTCGACACCACGTTTTAAACCATCGCGCGCATCTAAATCAAATTTTATGTCTTTTGCCATTTTCTAACTGTTTTTTAATTGATTAAATAATTGCTAAAATGTCACTTTCACGCATAATAAGGTAATCCGTGCCCTCTAGCTTTAACTCGGTACCTGCATATTTTCCATAAAGTACGGTATCCCCTACTTTAACAGTAACTTTATCGTCCTTGGTACCTGGCCCTACAGCCACAACTTTGCCTTTTTGAGGTTTTTCTTTGGCAGTATCTGGAATGAAGATACCTGAAGCTGTTTTTGTTTCAGCCGCTACAGGTTCAATAAGAACTCTGTCTGCTAATGGTTTAATGCTAACTTTAGCCATATGATTATAGTTTTTAAGTTTTAAAATTCTCTCTTAGGTAGGCAGAAATTGTGCCATGGCACATAAACTGACAATTTGTTTAACTAAAAATGCCAGCTTGTCATAAAGCTGGCATTTTTATATTTTTTCGCGAAAACATTAGTTCACCGTGTCTAACGGATTTGAATTGTTTGATGGTGGTAACGGAACCTCTTCCGGCACCACGGTTTCAATTGGAGCAACACCGTCGCCGTCTTGTAATAATTTAGAATCTGCTTCGCCATAATTGCCTTTTAGCGCTACGTTAGATAGGAGGATAAGTACCACCAATAGCGCCGCCAAGGTCCAGGTACTTTTATCTAGAAAGTCGCCTGTTTTTTTTACTCCTCCCACAATTTGGGTTCCACCTCCACCAAAAGAGGAAGAAATACCACCTCCTTTAGGGTTCTGTACCATGACAACAAGCATTAATAAAAGGCAGACAATGATGATTAATATGATAAATATTGAAAATGTACTCATCTCAGTATTATACGTTATTTTGTTGAATTTTTTCTATTTCTTCAATTCGGTCTGCAAAGAAACTACTTTTTTCCGGATATTTCAAACTTAAAATTTTATAGGACTGAATCGCTTTTTTATAGTTTTTCTGTTCCAAATACACCTTAGCCAGGGTTTCTGTCATTAGTTCATGTTTATCCCATTTACTGGATTCTTTGGGATCTATACTAGATGTGATTTTGTCCTGTGGTACAATTTTCGGATTTTGAGCAATAAAAGCATCTATGATCTCGAATTTCTTTGCTCTCTGTAGTGTCTTTTTTGGGGAGACCTTTGACTGCTTATCTTCGCCCACTTTTGCCGTTTTTGGAACAACTCCCGTTTGCTCACTTCTATTGGCCGTAAGTTGCAACCATTGATGAAATGAATATTTCTCTTTTTTTGTAAACGGCAAGGGGCTTCCTATTTCTAAATTTTCATTGGCTTTTTTTTTAGCAGAAGCCAGTTTTTCATCTATTTCAGGGTCTTTTGATGTAAATAATTGAGGATCTAAAATTTGCTCTGCGTCTTTAAGATTTTGAGGTAAGGCCGAATCTTCAGTCGATTCGATCAAAGAGGTATCTATTGCTTCATTGGGATTTACTTCTTCCGAAACTATGGGCGTTTCAGATAAGGGAGCAGTTTTCCCGGCAATAGTATCGGCTATATTGTTTTGCGAAAATTCGGGGGAGGTTATAAAGTCGAATAAAATTTCACGATCCGCAGTGTAGGCTGCGGTGCGTTTTAGGGCATTGTTGTATTTAAAACTGTTTAAATTTTTTAAGCCTTTCAGATGCAACGCATGCGCTGCCTGAAAATAAGGGTATTCGGCCAACACTTCTTCCAAGTGTTGTGTTTGCTCGGGGCTAACCACCTCATCGGGATGCTGCAAAAGATATGTAAAATCGGCCACATTCATAAGGTCCTACCAATTCGCTAAAGAAGCATTAAAGATATCTTGGGTAATCCGTTCAAAAATTGCTTGATGCGCTTCATCTTTAACAGCCGAAAGTTGCGAATTTGCCGGATAATCAAAAAAGAAAGAAAAACGGCGTTCAAAATCGGCATCGGTCTTGGTGCTGTTAAAAAAGCGTACATTAACACCTATAGACAATCTGTTCTGCGCAGCACGTTGCTCAGCCGTTGCCGTCATTGGCGAAATACGGTATTCTACAATTTCACCTTCAAAGAGTAAATCGCCTCCCGAACTTACTAGATCTAAACTGGTTTGATTTAAAATAAGGTCTTGTAATGCTAGCGTAAAATCCCGATCCATGCCCGGTTCAAACGTAGAACCTGCACTTTGGGACGAATAGTTTTGAAAATAATTTACCTGAAAGGTTTCGGCTGTACCCACATCGCCACCGGTAAAATTATACACTCCGCAACCCCAATAACACAACGTAAGGGCAAAGGCTATACTCCAGTTTTTTAAAGGGTTATTCATTTTTTTTTATTTTTCCTGACGGCAATGCCACCTAACCTCAAAAAAGACATTATAAATCGTATTGCTTTATTTTTCGATACAGGGTGCGCTCAGAAATACCTAATTCGTCTGCGGCAGCTTTTCGTTTTCCTCTATTGCGTTCCAGCGATTTTCTGATGAGTTCTAATTCCTTATCGTGTAAAGATAAGGTTTCTTCTTCTTGTATTTCTTCTGCAAAATGATACTTGTCTGTTTGCGTTACAGCAACGGTTTGCTTATCCGCTTTTGGTTCTGGAAGTTGAAAAACATTAACAGAAGCCTGTTCTTCTTCAACAAAAGCATCTTCTTCGTCATCGCCGTAAATTTTGCGAATCAAATTTTCGTTTTCCTTTTGCACTTTTCCGGAATCATTGTTCTTTAGCAATTCTAAGGTCAATTTCTTTAAATCGTTTAAATCCCCTTTCATGTCAAAAAGTACTTTGTACAGTATTTCTCTTTCGTTGCTAAAATCACTATCTCGCTTTTCTTGTGCTATTACTGCCGGCAAATGCGATGCTACCGCATGAGGCAAATAACTTTGTAAGGTGGTTGCTGTGATAGCCCTTTCTTCTTCTAACACCGATATTTGTTCTGCAATGTTGCGAAGCTGCCGAATATTGCCCGGCCAACGGTATTTTGTTAGGTGGTGCACTGCTTCGTCACTTAAACGGATCGTCGGCATTTTGTATTTCTGACCAAAATCGGCCGCAAATTTGCGAAATAACAGATGAATGTCTTCTTTGCGTTCCCGTAGTGGAGGTATCAGTATTTCAACAGTACTTAAACGATAATAAAGATCTTCCCTAAATTTTTCTTTTTTTATAGCTTCAAACATATTAATATTCGTTGCAGCCACAATCCGCACATTCGTCTTTTGCACTTGAGAGGAACCTACTTTAAGAAATTCGCCGTTTTCCAAAACTCGCAACAACCGAACTTGCGTGGTAAGGGGCAGTTCGCCCACTTCGTCTAAGAAAATAGTACCGCCATCGGCTACTTCAAAGTAACCGCTTCGCGTAGCGGTAGCGCCTGTAAAAGAACCCTTTTCGTGCCCAAAAAGCTCACTGTCTATGGTGCCTTCGGGGATAGCACCACAGTTTACCGCGATGTACTTACCGTGTTTACGATGCGATAGGGAATGTATAATTTTGGGAATGGCTTCTTTGCCAACGCCACTTTCTCCGGTAACCAATACCGAAATGTCTGTGGGTGCTACTTGCATGGCCTTTTCTATGGCACGGTTAAGTTTAGGATCGTTCCCAATGATTTCAAAGCGTTGCTTAATGGATTGAATGCTTTCCATGTGGTATTAAAGTCTTTTTCTTTTAAATGTACCCTACTAAAACGCAATATATAGTGTGTTTTTCGGTACTACAGTTTTAATTTCAATTATTGTTTGATAGGCCTTCTGCATGTCCCAATAAGGTAGCGGAGGTACAATCGGTAATAGTAACCATCACGAAATCTCCGAGCGCATAGTTTTCTTTGGGAAAAACGACGACCATGTTTTGCGAATTGCGACCCATCCAATGGGTATCGGACTTTTTAGAGGTTCCTTCCACGAGAACCTCTTCCGTTTTGCCCAAATGCTGTTGGGTTCTAAAATGGCAATGTGTGCGTTGTAGTGCAATTATTTCTGCCAATCTCCGCTGCTTTGTTTCGTTTGGTATGTCGTCTGTCAATTTTCTGGCCGCCATCGTTCCGGGACGTTCAGAATAGGCAAACATAAAGCCATAGTCATACTTTACATATTCCATTAGAGACAAGGTGTCTTTGTGGTCTTTTTCTGTTTCCGTTGGAAAACCGGTGATCATGTCATGAGAAATGCCACAATCCAGGATCATCGTTCTTATAGCGTCTATCAGAGCCATGTATTCCGCTCTTGTGTGCAACCGATTCATCGCCTTTAAAATACGATCACTACCACTTTGCACGGGGAGGTGAATGTTATTGCAAATATTCGGATACTTGGCCATGGTTTTAATGACTTCTAGGGTGAAATCTTGTGGATTTGAAGTAGAAAATCGGATTCTCATCTTGGGTTGTGCTTTGGCAACCATTTCCAGCAATTGAGAAAAATTAACCGCTGTAGCCTGCTGCATTGGTGAGACTTTGGCAAAATCTTTTTTTAATCCCCCACCAAACCACAGATAACTATCTACGTTTTGTCCCAATAGCGTAATTTCTTTGTAGCCTTTGTTCCATAAATCATTTACCTCATCGAGTATGGAAAAGGGATCCCGACTGCGCTCCCTACCTCTGGTAAAAGGCACTACACAAAAGGTACACATATTATCACAACCCCGAGTTATGGAAACAAAAGCAGTAACCCCGTTAGAATTGAGTCGAACCGGTGCCACATCGGCATAGGTCTCTTCACGAGACAGCAGTACATTGATGGCGTTATGGCCTTCATCAACCTCCTCGATAAGATTGGGCAGGTCTTTATAGGCGTCAGGACCTACAATCATATCCACTATTTTTTCTTCTACCAGCAATTGATCCTTCAAGCGCTCCGCCATACAGCCCAGTACCCCAACTTTCAGTTGAGGTTTGTGTTTTTTTACGGCACTAAATTTTTCAAGTCGTTTGCGTATGGTGAGTTCTGCCTTTTCCCGAATAGAACATGTATTAACCAAAACAAGATCGGCTTCCTCTAAAATTTGTGTTGTATTAAATCCTTCGTTCGCCAAAATAGAGGCTACTATTTCGCTATCCGAAAAATTCATTTGACACCCATAACTCTCAATATAAAGTTTACGGGTGTTTTTGTTGTTTTTAGCAATCTCCAGCGCAGTGCCTTGTTTGGCTTCGTCTATTATCTTTTCCATTGTAGTGTTTATGCTGCCCCGTTACGCAGAGGGCACGCAAAGATACTATTTCTGTAAGAAACGTGACAAACTGACAGATAAAAATTTACCATTGGTTGCGTTCACTACGAAATACGTATCGGGTAGTACCCAGCCATAATTGTTGCCGAATATCAGGTTCTTGGGCACAAAAAATTAGTGATATGGTGCATGATTTTTTTTGGGAATTTGGGAGATAAATCGTAAAATTAAAAAATTGATATACTTTTGTCTCACAAAAATGGATGAATGGCAAAGAATTTAGTTATCGTAGAGTCGCCTGCAAAGGCCAAGACAATAGAGAAATTTTTAGGAAAGGATTATAAGGTTGAGTCCAGTTTTGGGCACATTGCAGATTTGCCTTCAAAAGAATTAGGGGTAGATGTAGCCAACGGATTTAAGCCAAAATACATTGTAGACAAGGATAAACAGGCGTTAGTAAAAAAGCTCCGAGATTTGGCAAATAAAGCCGATACCATTTGGCTTGCCAGTGATGAGGATCGAGAAGGAGAAGCCATTTCTTGGCATTTGGCCGAAGAATTGCAGCTCGACAAGAAAAAAACAAAGCGAATTGTCTTTAATTCTATTACCAAAACAGCCATACAGAAGGCCATAGACAACCCACGCGATATTAATTATAATCTAGTCAATGCCCAACAAGCGCGTCGGGTTTTAGATCGTTTAGTGGGTTACGAACTTTCTCCGGTGCTCTGGAAAAAAATTAAACCCGGTCTTTCTGCCGGTCGGGTGCAGTCGGTTGCCGTGCGTCTTATTGTGGAACGAGAAAGAGACATTGAAGGGTTTACACCTGAAGCTTCTTTTAAGATAGCTGCTCAATTTAAAACCAAAGAAGGTACTGTTTTTACGGCAAAACTAAACAAGACATTTGCCACCAAAGAAACCGCTGCGGCCTTTTTAAAACAAAATTTAGAAGGGCAATTTTCGGTTGCCGATTTAGATAAAAAACCGGCAAAAAAATCCCCGGCGGCTCCATTTACCACTTCTACTTTACAGCAGGAGGCGTCCCGAAAATTGTATTTTTCCGTGTCGCGCACCATGCAAGTTGCCCAACGACTCTACGAGGCCGGACTCATAACCTATATGAGAACCGATAGTGTAAACCTGTCACAAGAAGCTTTAGATGCAGCCAAAGAAGCCATTCTTAAAAACTATGGCAAGCAGTACAGCACCGTTCGTAATTTTACTGGTAAAACGAAAGGGGCGCAAGAGGCTCATGAAGCCATAAGACCAACAGAAATGAAAATGCAATCGCCTTCCTTGGAGCGCGACCAGGCCAAATTGTACGAACTTATTTGGAAACGCACCCTAGCTTCGCAGATGAGCGATGCCGAGTTGGAACGAACCAACGTAAAAATAAATTGTAACAAGCACACGGAAGAGTTTACAGCTAACGGAGAAGTGATAAAGTTTGACGGCTTTCTGAAAGTCTATATGGAAGGCATGGATGACGAAGATCTTTCCGAAGAACAAGACGGAATGCTACCTGTAATGAAGGTAGGCGATCCGCTAGAAAACACCCTAATCACTGCCACCGAACGATTTTCTAGAGCGCCCTACCGTTATTCCGAAGCCTCATTAGTGAAAAAGCTCGAAGAACTAGGTATTGGTCGTCCTTCTACCTACGCCCCTACCATTTCTACGATACAAAACAGAGGGTATGTAGAAAAAGGAACCGTAGAAGGCGCAGAAAGGAAGTATGTGCAATTGGTGCTGCAATCCGACAAAATACAAGAAAAAAAATTAACCGAAAATGTAGGTTCCGACAAGGGCAAGATGGTACCTACTGACATCGGTATGATTGTGAACGATTTTTTAGTTACCAATTTTTCTACCATATTAGATTATCACTTTACCGCCAAGGTAGAGGAAGATTTTGATGAAATTGCCTCTGGTGAGGAAGACTGGCAAAAAGTAATGAAAGCTTTTTATGCCGATTTTCATCCGAATGTATTAGATGTAGAAGAAAATGCAGACAGGGCTAGTGGTGAAAGAGTATTAGGCGAAGATCCAAAATCGGGCAGACAGGTTTCGGTTCGTTTAGGTAGGTTTGGGCCCATGGTGCAAATTGGCACGGTAGAGGATGAAGACAAGCCCTTGTTTGCAAGCCTCTTACCGGATCAATCCTTAAACACCATTAGCTATGAAGAAGCCATGGAGCTTTTTAAGTTACCTAAAAAATTAGGAAGTTATAAAGGCGAGGAAATTGAAAGTAATGTGGGCCGTTTTGGGCCCTATGTACGCTATGGCAAAAAATTTGTTTCCTTAGGCAAGGATGAAAACGCTCTAGATCTCACTTTGGAAAGAGCCTTAGAACTCATTGCGGAAAAGGAAAAGGCCGACGCTCCCATTGCTGTTTACGAAGGTAAGGACGTTACAAAGGGCGTGGGTCGTTTTGGCCCCTTCATTAAATGGGATAATACCTTTATTAATGTGCCAAAAAAATACAATTATGACGCCTTGTCGGTTAAAGATATTGAAGAACTTATTGAAACAAAAAAACAAAAGGATATTGACAAGGTAGTTCAGGAATGGCCCGAAGAAGGAATTAAAATTGAAAAGGCCCGTTGGGGTAGGCATACCATTCTAAAGGGTAAACTTAAGATTGAGCTCGCAAAAGATGTTGATCCTACCAAATTACCCCTTGCTGAAGTAAAAGCGATGATAGAAAAACGAACACCCAAAAAAAAGACTAAATCCACCGCTAAGACCAAAAAGTAATCATGGCATTCGATTTTTTAGTCCCTGTTGAAGATATTGTATTGGCACATTGTCAATTGCTACCCGCTCAGGCGCTAGGAAAAAATATTCATATTCATAGCAAAAATGAAGGATTACCCGTTTTGGCCAATGCTACAGTTGCATTTATAGGTGTTCATGAATCGCGAAATGCGTTTCAAAAAAAGCCTTTACGCCTAGATATTACTCAAATACGGCTGCAACTTTACAAATTAATGCTGGGCAACTGGAATGCTACCTTGGTAGATTTGGGCGATGTTGAAGAAGGGCATACGGTGCAAGACACGTATTTCGTCGTTCAAGAAATTGTCTCCATACTATTAGAAGAAAAAGTAATCCCTATTATAATAGGAGCTACTCAAGATCTCACCTATGCCACCTACAGGGCCTTCGATGCGTTTACTAATATGGTCAATTTGGTAGCTGTAGACAGTAGGTTCGATTTTGGCGCGGAAGAGGAACTGATATCATCTAACAGTTACATGAGTAAGATTATTACCGATAAGCCCAATAACCTATTTAACTTTTCTAACATCGGATACCAAAGTTATTTTAACGCTCAGGAAGAAATCGATTTAATGGAGCGGCTGTTTTTTGATGCCTATCGTCTCGGGGAAATTACTGCAGATATTACCTTGGTAGAACCCATCATGCGAAATGCACATATTGTAAGCTTGGACGCACGCGCCATAAGAGCCTCAGAAATAGGCCTATCGGATAATTTTTCTCCAAACGGATTCACAGGTCGTGAAATTTGCGCCATTGCCAGATATGCCGGACTAAGTGAAAAGGTTTCCGTATTCGGTATTTATGAAAGTGAAAATACAGTACAGTCCTTTCAATTAATTGCTCAAATTATATGGTATTTTATAGAAGGGATTACCTACCGTAAGGAGGAGATTCCGCATTCCGATTCCGAAGATTTTATTAAGTATACCGTTCCTACCGATCTGGAAGAACTGATTTTCTTCAAAAGCGTTCGTACCAATAGATGGTGGGTAGTAGTGCCTTCTATTTTTTCTACACATACTAAATCAAACACCGCTGCGTTATTACCATGCACTGAAAAGGATTATCTGGATGCGTGCAGCCAACAGATTCCCGAACGGTGGTTTAAGGCCTACAAGAAAGGCTTTAATTGATCGAAATATTTTAACAGTATATCGGAAATTAAACAATAATTTATTCAAAAAGCAGTTTTAGAGAATAATCATTGTGTTTGCATTTATAACCTTAATCGAAAATTTAACCTAAAGTATGAAGAAGCTATTGTTATCATCTATAGCGTTTGTTTTTTTGCTCAGCAGTTGCGGGTCCAAAACAAAAGGGGAACTAGTTGGTGTCCAAGGAAAGAAGTGGTACCCGGAAAAACCATACGGTATGGTGCTTATTCCCAGGGGAGCATTTATTATGGGAAAAAGTGAGGAAGATCAGGCCAACCAACTCAATGCGCCTACCAAAACGGTTACGGTCCGTTCGTTTTATATGGACGATACCGAAATTACGAACAGCGAATACCGACAATTTGTGGAGTGGGTTAAGGATTCCATTGCACGAACCAAGTTAGCCATTTTAGTAGACGAGTTAGGATTGAGCGCCGAAGACGATGGAATAGGTGCCTATGCCTTTAAAGATGCCGATACCGCAAAAGCAACGGTATACGAAAAGTATATGTTGGACAATTATGCGGGGCTTGGCGAAACCGGATATGAAGGAAGAGCCTTGAACAGGAAGGCAAAACTTGTATGGGATACCAGCAAATACCCGGATGAATATTATGCAGAAGTTATGGACTCTTTGTACATCCCGGAAGAGGAATCCTATAACGGGCAGCGTACCATAGATGTCACCAAATTAAAATACAAATACAGCTGGATGGATATTGAGGCTGCCGCACGCTCCAAAACAGGAAGACGGAAAGACTTTGTGAAGCAAGAAGAAATTACGGTATATCCTGACACCACTGTGTGGATTCGCGATTTTGCCTATTCGTATAATGAACCTATGCATAACGATTATTTCTGGCATGATGCATATAGTGAGTATCCGGTGGTAGGCGTAAATTGGGATCAGGCAAAGGCCTTTTGCAATTGGAGAACCAAATTTAAGAATGACGACCAAAAAAGCAGGGGCAAGCAATTTGTAAACCAGTTTAGATTGCCCACTGAGGCCGAATGGGAATACGCTGCCAGAGGCGGTATAGAAAGTGGTACCTATCCTTGGGGCGGGCCTTACGTGATAAGTGACACCGGTTGTTTTATGGCTAATTTTAAACCCCAACGAGGTGATTATGCAGCAGATTCTGCCCTCTATACTGTAGAAGCGAAATCTTTTGAACCAAACGATTATAACCTCTACAATATGGCGGGGAATGTATCCGAATGGACCAACTCCAGCTACGATCCGGGTTCTTACGAATACGTATCTACCATGAACCCCAATGCAGGTAGTGGCGATAATGCCCGTAAAGTGGTGCGCGGCGGCTCATGGAAAGATGTAGCCTATTTTTTACAAGTGAGTAGCCGAGATTATGAATATAAAGATTCCGCAAGAAGTTACATCGGCTTCAGAACCGTTCAGGATTATATGGGCGAAGAAGACTCACAAAGAAATCTTAGAGTAGGCCGATAAATCCTTTTCATAAAGAACATCAAAATAATCAAATCTTATAGTAATCAAATCTTTAACCAAATAGTAATCAACATTAAATTTAAATCTAAAATTATGGCACAGTCAAAATCAACAAAAAAACTTTTTAACATGGCCTATGGGCTTGGCGCATCGGTAGTAATCATTGGTGCTTTATTTAAAATTCTTCACTGGGAATTTGGTCCGTTTACCGGTGGTTTACTGCTTGCAGTAGGTCTTATCACTGAGGCTCTTATTTTTGCGGTGAGTGCCTTTGAACCTGTCGATGACGAATACGATTGGTCTTTGGTATATCCGGAATTGGCGGGTGCTGAAACTTCAAAAAAGAAGAATGAAGTAGCAGAAGCCAAAGAAGCAGAAGGCCTTCTTTCTCGGAAATTGGATGATTTATTAAAAGAAGCTAATATTGATGCCGAATTATTTAACAGTCTGGGATCTAGCATTCGTAATTTTGAAGGTGCCGCTAAAGGCATTGCACCAACGGCAGACGCCATACAACACACCAAAAAGTATTCGGAAGAGTTGTCTCATGCAGCCGCACAAATGGAATCGCTTAACAGCTTGTACAAAGTACAGTTAGAAAGTGCCAGCAGACAAGCTTCTATTAATGAAGAAGTAGTGCAAAACGCAGGAGCGCTTAAGAATCAAATGGAATCTCTTGCCACAAACCTATCTTCTTTAAATGGCGTTTACGGTGGTATGTTATCTGCAATGAGCAGAAATTAATTAGAATGCTAATTGATCAAACCCAAATCAAATTAATAATTAATATCTAATTACATCACATGGCATCAGGAAAAGCAACACCACGTCAGAAGATGATCAATTTAATGTATTTGATCTTCATCGCAATGTTGGCGTTAAATATGAGTAAAGAAGTTCTATCGGCTTTCGGTCTTATGAACGAAAAACTAGAAGCTTCTAACCAAAAAACTACAGAGAATAACCTAGCATTCTTGAGTAGTTTGGAAACCAAAGCGGAAGAAAATGCGGAGAAGTTTGGCCCTCTTTTAAAAGACGCCAAACAAATAAAGAGTTTGTCGCAAGAATATTTCGACTATTTGGAAAATCTTAAAAAGGAAATGACCAAGGATCTTAAAGATCCCAAAGATTATCAGGTCATGGACAAAACCGATTTTCTAGACCAACGTTTTTTTCAAGGCGATAACCTTAGTAAAGATGGAAAAGAGTTTTTAGATCGCATCAACAATTACCGTACCCAAGTTGCCGGGATTCTACCGGAGTCTTTAGCAGGCGTAAAAGCGGCTTTAAATTCTAGATTTGAAACCGGAGATAAGGACGGCAAAGTGACCAACCGCGACGGCAATAAATTGAACTGGCTAAACTATCATTTTGAAGGATTTCCTGTAGTAGCCTCTTTAACCAAGATTACGCAGTTGCAAGCCGATATTAAGGCTACCGAGCAAGAAGCGTTAAAAGCGATGTTAGAAGGGCAATTGACAAGTGAAATTGCAATGACGAACTACACCACCTTGTTAGAGCAGGAAAAATCGGCCTATTATCAAGGGGAGAAGTTTACCGGAAGCATTGTGTTAGGGCGTAAAGATGCCAGTACAAGACCCAATGAAGTAAACCTAACCCTAGATGGTAGAAAACTAAATGAAGGAGCAGACTTCGTTATAGAAGATGGTAAAGTAAAACTTTTGGTAAGTGCCGGCAGTGCGGGTGACCACAAATTGGCCGGTAACCTCGTATTCTTGCAAGATGGCGAGCGTACTGAAGTTCCTGTTTCAGCAACTTTTGCAACCATTACAAAACCGAATGCTGCCGTAATTTCTGCAGACAAAATGAACGTGGTGTATCGCGGTGTAGCTAATCCTATCACGATTTCTATTCCCGGTATTGCGGATAATAATGTTAATGCACAGGCAGCTGGTCTGTCTAAACAAAGTGGTAGTAAGTATGTCATGAATCCGGGAACCGGAAGAACTGTAGAGATTGTGGCTTCTGGTAAATTGCCCGATGGGCAAACTATTAGGACCACCTCAGAATTCAGAATTAAAGATATTCCAAGACCTGAAGGTTCTATACGAGGCGAAAGCGGTAGCGTAAAAATGCCGAGAAACAACTTAGAAATATCTACGGTGGGCGCTTTATTAGAAGATTTTGATTTTGATTTGAATCTTGCTGTGAGCGGATTTAAATTTAAAGTACCCGGACAACCAACCGTAACGGTAAATGGCAACAAGTTAAACGACCAGGCAAAGTCTGCTTTAAGAAGAGCAGGACGCGGAGATGCCGTTCAAATATTTGATATTGAAGCCTACATAACCAATAATAAGAGTTACAAATTAAAGAAAGTATCTCCTGTGGTTGTTGAGATTACAAACTAGTAAATTTTAAAAGATGAATTGGAAAAATGTTTTTTTAATGGGAATGGTAACCCTGTTACCTTTATCTATCTCGGCACAGGCCAATATTTTAAACGCCAAAAAGCCGGAAGAGATAGGCATTAAAACAGAGGCACAAAAAAAGGTAGACAACGATGCGCCATTACCCTACGGTTATGTAGATGACAGGGATATTCTCTGGTCCAAAACCGTTTGGGAGATCATCGACTTGGATGAGCGTATTAACTTTCCTTTATACTATCCCATAGATACCATTGATATTGGTCCGGATCGTAGGTCGTTATATGATGTTCTGATAAAGAACATTAAGAACGGTAAGCTTCAGGATGTCTATGTAGACTCTTATTTCACAGAAAAGCGAAAGTTTAGTGATCTACAAGCAACACTGCAAAAAACCGATACCACCGATGCGGGATACGAGCAGTATAATGCCGGAGAACAAATCTCGGCAGAGTACATTAATCGTAGAGCGCTTACGGCAGCCGACATCAAAGAATACATGATAAAGGGAATCTGGTATTTTGACAAACGCCAAGGCGAACTAAAATACCGCTTGTTAGGAATCTCTCCTGTAGCTCCGGACGTTAACTTTATTGATAATGATGCCATGAGTACAGATGATGCCAAAGTACCTTTATTTTGGGTGTGGTATCCCAGCGCCCGCGAAATTTTGCACGAGGCGAAGGTGTTTAACCAACGTAATTCTGCACAGCCCATATCTTTTGATATGCTGTTGAATGCCCGAAGGTTTAATGCCGTAATTTATAAAGAAGACAACGTACACGGCGATCGATTAATTAAAGACTATATAGCCGATAATTCTTTGTTTCAGCTTCTGGAAGCCAAACGCATACAGGAGGTTATACGCGACAAAGAACAGGACATGTGGGCCTATTAAACATACGCTTTTATTCCAATTCAAAGCATATAAAAAACACTGCAAGAGATTGCGGTGTTTTTTTATGGTATTTTCAAAGATTGCTGTCCGTATTGCAGTACCGGCCTCTGTAGTGCTATAAGACCAAAATTGAGCTGCTATACCTATGGCTTACTGATGCGCTTTTTAGTATGTTTGCAGAATGATAGCGTACGTGGTGGTCGGGTTGGGTTTGGCCGGCATTTCTTTTTGCGAAATGCTACAAAAGCACCATAAATCCTTTTTGGTATATACCGATGATTCGCAAAGCGCTTCGATGGTGGCGGGCGGACTCTACAATCCGGTGATTCTAAAACGCTTCTCCCCTGTGTGGCAGGCCAGCCAACAGTTAGATATGGCACTCCCCTTTTACGAAAATCTCGAAAAAAAACTACAGTGCAAATTAGATTACAAAATCCCTGTATTACGACGTTTTGCTTCCTTACAAGAACAAAACAGTTGGTTTGAAGCAGCAGATAAATCACTTTTAAAATCATTTTTATCTACTCAACTTAGTACCAACAACAACCCCAATATCGATGCCCCTCATGGCTTTGGAGCCGTTCGGCATACCGGAAGAATAGCCACAAGAAAATTAATTCTTCAGTATAAAGATCATTTAAGAAGGGAAAAATGCCTCAGGGAAGAAACCTTTAATTTTGAAGCCTTACGCCTAAAACCAGATCATATTCAATATAAAGATATCAAGGCGAAACACATCGTTTTTGCAACAGGTTTTGGTCTTACACAGAATCCGTACTTCAATTACCTTCCCTTACAAGGTTCTAAAGGCGAATTGCTGACCATAGATGCACCGGATCTTAAAGAAACGTCGGTTATTAAATCATCTGTTTTCAGTATTCCCTTAGGAGCACATCAGTATAAGATAGGGGCCACCTATCAGTGGGCCGATAAAACGCCTGCCATTACCGTGGAAGCCAAAGAAGTGCTGCTGAACAAACTAAACACCTTTGTGCGATGCAGTTATAATGTAGTGGCACAGGAGGCCGGTATTCGTCCCACCGTCTCGGATCGCAGACCCTTAGTGGGGCGTCACCCAAAATACCAGCAACTGTATGTGCTTAATGGTTTTGGTTCTAGAGGCGTTATGATAGCTCCTTTTGCAGCGCACCAGTTATTTCAGCATATCGAAAAAGGACTGCCACTAGATTCTGAAATGGATGTTTCCCGATTTAATGGGAAGTTTCCTTTAGTTTAGGTTTTAGCTTTTGTGGATCAAAATGTATAAAAAAATTAATCCAAATATTGCGGGATAATCGGATAATAATGGGCAGAAAGGCAATTAAGGTAAGTACAATGGATATAAAGGCCTGCAGTAGCGTACTCCCCAAAAACAAAAAGGAAATCACAAAAGCCGCTACCCCAAATGCAATTCCTACGCCATAACTCACATACATAGCACCATAAAAGAAAGAAGGTTCTATTTTGTATTTGGTATCGCATTGGCAGCAACGTTCGTGCATATCAAAAATTTGATACAGTTTATAGGGGTTCTTGCAGACATACATACTTTCTTCATGGCATTTTGGACAACTTCCTGTTAAAATGCTGTAGACTTTGGTTCCTTTTTTTAACATTTGCAAAAAATTTGTACAAAAGTACGGTTTTGATAACGCTTTAAACGTAACACTGGTCACATAGCATGCTAAATATCCATAATCTTTCAGTTTCTTTTGGGGGCGCATATTTATTTGAAGAAATCGCATTTCGCTTAAATGCGGGCGACAGAGTTGGACTCATAGGAAAAAATGGTGCCGGAAAATCAACTTTGCTTAAATTACTAGCCAAGGATACCGTGCCCGATACGGGTGCCATTGCATCAGACAAAGATCTCAGAATAGGCTTTTTACGTCAGGATATCGATTTTGAGCAGGGCAGAACGGTTTTGGAAGAAGCCTATCAAGCGTTTGAGGAAATTAAACAGTTAGAAGCAAAACTTGATCGTATTAATGAGCAATTGGCCTCCAGAACAGATTATGAAAGTGAAGCCTATAGTCAACTCATTATAGATCTAAACGATATTTCCCAGCATTACGAAATTTTAGGAGGCTACAATTATCAGGGAGAAACGGAGAAAATTCTTCTTGGGCTAGGATTTAAACGAGACGATTTTGAGAAGAAAACCGATACGTTTTCAGGTGGGTGGCGCATGCGGATTGAATTGGCAAAACTTTTATTACAAAACAATGATGTGTTGCTGTTAGATGAGCCAACGAATCACCTCGACATAGAGTCTATTATTTGGTTAGAACAGTTCCTAAGAGCATATTCGGGAGCCGTCGTGATTGTGTCGCACGACAAGATGTTCTTAGACAATGTAACCAATAGGACCATTGAGATATCGCTTGGCAGAATTTACGACTACAAAAAACCGTATAGCGCATACTTAGAATTGCGAAACGAAATACGACAGCAACAGCTCAATGCTCAAAAAAATCAGGAAAAAGAAATACAGCAGGCAGAGCGCCTCATCGAAAAATTTAGAGCTAAAAGTACAAAGGCCTCCATGGCGCAATCGCTTATTAAAAAATTGGACAAAATTGAGCGCATAGAGGTAGATGAGGAAGATAGCAGCGTTATGAAGCTTCGATTTCCGATTTCAATTACCCCCGGAAAAGTAGTGGTAGAAATAGAGAAACTCTCAAAAAGTTATGGTGCGCATACCGTGTTAAACCAGATTAACCTACTCATAGAGCGCGATAGCAAGACAGCTTTTGTGGGTCAGAACGGGCAAGGAAAATCTACCTTGGCCAAAATCATCGTAGACGAACTTAGTTTTGAGGGGCATTGTAAATTGGGGCATAACGTGCAAATTGGGTATTTTGCGCAAAACCAAGCCGAGTATTTAGATGGGGAAAAAACCATTTTAGATACTATGATCGATGCGGCTAACGAAGCTAACCGAAGTAAAGTACGAGATATTTTAGGTTCCTTTCTGTTTCGGGGCGATGATGTTGATAAGTACGTAAGAGTATTGTCCGGAGGAGAACGCAATCGTTTGGCACTTGCCAAAATGTTATTGCAGCCCTTTAATGTATTGGTCATGGACGAACCAACAAACCATTTGGATATTAAATCTAAACATGTTTTGAAACAAGCCCTGCAAAGTTTTGAAGGAACACTGATATTGGTTTCCCATGACAGGGATTTTTTACAAGGCCTAACGAATAAGGTTTACGAATTTAAAGACGGTGCCATTAAAGAATATTTGGGCGATATCAATTTTTATTTAGAACAACGAAAAGTTGATGATTTTAGAGGGATAGAGAAAAAACAAAAAAGCACTCTCGCTAAAGAGAAAAATAAAGCGAAGGATTTTAATGGTGAAGACCTCAAAAAAGTAAAATCGCTCAAAAACCAATTGAGTACCGTGGAACGTGATATTGCCGCCCTTGAAAAGGAACTGGTACACATTGAAAAAACACTGCAATCCCCGCACCATAAATCGGCAGAGAATACAGAATTTTTTGATGTCTATCAAAAGAAAAAAGGAACTTTAGATACGCTTATGAAAAGTTGGGAGCAACTGACCATGGCACTCGAAGAATTTGCAATGTAAGGCCTGAGTAAGGCGACGAACACTTCTAAACCACATTTTTTAAGGGATACACAACAAATATGGACGCTTCGTCGATATTTTTTGCAGAAAGGCTTGGATTTGCTTTAATTTGTAGGGTAATTCTTTCTTTATATATCGATAAGGATTTCATTCATACTAAAGATAATCGCTATGAAAAACCGGATTCTAACCCTTCTAGTCGTTTGCATTGGTGTAGGAGTAACTTATGCCGAAGTGCCAAAAAAAGAGAAAAAAGCACTGTTAGATTTGTATCACAATACCAATGGTGCCCAATGGACTATCCCGTGGAATTTGTCTACACCTGTATCCCAATGGCACGGTGTAAAAGTGATGGATGGCCATGTGGTGGCAATAGATCTTTTTAGAAACAATCTCTCCGGAACTATTCCGAAGAGTATTGGTAAACTCCCTTTTTTGTCGACATTAAATCTGGCTTTCAATCGTATTTCCGGCCAAATACCGGAGAAAATCACAGATTTGAGACAATTGAAAATTTTAAAGTTAGAGATGAATACCTTAGAAGGAACGCTTCCTAAAGGCATGGCCAAAATGACCGCTTTGGTAGAACTCAGTCTTTTCAACAATGTACTATCAGGTAGCATCCCCGTAGGCCTAGGTGCTTTAAAGGAGCTAAAAATGCTTAATTTATCTAGCAATCAATTTTCAGGTCACATTCCTAAAGAATTAGGAACCCTTGTGAAATTGGAAACTTTGGGTCTTTTTGAAAATAAACTAGAGGGTCGTATTCCCAATGCAATAGGAAATCTCAGCAACCTAAAGGAACTGGTACTGGCCAACAATCAACTGGGTGGAGAAATTCCCGTAGAATTCGGAATGCTGGCAAGTCTAAAAGTATTACAAATACAAAATAATAAATTTGATTCCTTTAAAAATTTGCAGCAGATGGATGCGCAACAATTTTTGGTTTTTGATTACGATACCCAAAAAACCGGTATCGACTATAAGGCTACCGATTTTAATAGAACGCGAATGGCCGATACCCTATTTGAAGATGTTGATGATGAGTAGATTATAAAATGTAGTTGGTTTGGTTAAAGGGATGCTTTCGCATCCCTTTTTTAGTAAATGTCGTAAGCCATTTTTAAGACGGATTTAACTAAAACCGCTTAAACTAATACCTAGTTTTGCCGTCTAATTCAACAAACCTTTCTAAAGTTCATGAACACACGCAAAATAGTTCTTACCGTTTTAGGCATCGTACTTATCTTAATTTCTATATATGCCGCGAAGGTAATTGTTGACAACAAAAAGACGCCAAGACCAAGACCTGAAAGGGTTGTAAAGTTGGTTTTTGCAAATACGGTACAAAACGGTACTGTCCCTATTGTGGTAAAAGCCAACGGAAATGTGTTGGCCAAACGAAGGGTAGAGCTATTTTCCGAAGTACAAGGGGTTTTTAAAAGAGGCACTAAGCTTTTTAGAACCGGACAACAGTACAACGCCGGAGAAACTATTATTAGAATAGATGCCGCCGAATATGCGGCAAGTGTACAATCTGCCAAAAGTAATTTGTATAATCTCATTACTACCCTAATGCCGGATTTACGATTAGATTACCCTGAAATTTATCCCAAATGGCAAGCGTATCTAACTAGTTTTGATCTACAAAAAACAACACCCGCACTTCCCGAAATGACCTCTGAAAAAGAAAAATTCTTTATTACCGGAAGAGGCATACTTACCAATTTTTATAATGTAAAGAATTTGGAAGAGCGCTTATACAAATACGTCATAGCTGCACCTTTTAATGGCGTGCTAACAGAGGCTTTGGTTACCGAAGGAACCTTAGTGCGCTCCGGTCAAAAATTAGGAGAGTTTATAGATCCGGGAGAATATGAATTGGAAGTATCGGTGAGTAAAGCCTACAGCGATTTGCTAAAAATTGGGGAACGTGTAAATTTGGCTAATCTAGATCGATCTAAAACCTACCAAGGAAAAGTTGTCCGCGTAAACAGTAGGGTAGATCAGGCGTCACAGACCATTAAAGCCTATATCGAAATTAATGATAACAGCCTTTCTGAAGGCATGTATCTGGAAGCGCTTTTAAATGCCAGAGAAGAACAAAACGCCATTGAAATAGACAGGGGGCTACTTTTAGAAAACGACAAGGTATTTGTGGTGCGCGATTCTGTATTGGATGTCATCGATGTAAAACCAGTTTATTTTTCGGATAAAAAGGTGGTCGTAAAAGACATCCCAGATGGTACTGTAATGGTCTCTAAACCCGTTGTGGGTTCGTACGCAGGAATGCTTGTAAAAATATTTGAGGAGAAAGAAACCGCAGGGAATACCACTAATACCAGTAAGCCATGAGAAATATTATATCCTATTTTATAAAGTATCATGTAGCGGTTGATGTATTTGTTTTTGCCTTTTTTGTCTTTGGTATTTATGGAGCCACCTCCCTTAAGTCGTCTTACTTTCCGTTGGTGGAATCTAAAAATATTGTAATTACAGTTACCTATCCAGGTGCATCCCCTCAAGAAGTAGAGGAAGGGATTGTGCTTAAAATTGAAGATAATCTTAAAGGATTAGAAGGTATCGATAGAGTTACATCTACCTCCAGAGAAAACAGCGGTACCATAAATGTAGAAATAGAAAAGGGTGAGAACATTGACTTTATGTTGCTGGAAGTAAAGAATGCCGTAGACAGGGTTCCATCATTTCCTACAGGCATGGAACCTTTAATAGTGGCAAAACGTGAAGAAATTAGGCAGACCATAAGTTTTGCCATTAGTGGCGAAAATATACCACTGGTAACCCTTAAGGAAATTGGGCGTCAGATAGAAAACGATATTCGTGCCATGGAGGGGATATCGCAAATTGCATTTACCGGGTATCCCGAGGAAGAAATAGAAATTGCCGTAAACGAAAATAGTTTGTTGGCCTACGGGATGTCTTTTACAGAAGTGGCCAATGCCGTAGCCAATGCCAATATTTTAATTACGGGAGGTAATATTAAAACCAATGCGGAAGAGTATCTTATAAGAGCTAATAACCGCTCGTATTACGGGGACGATCTTTCTAATTTAATAGTGCGTGCAGATGTTGGTGGCAGTACCGTTCGGCTAAGGGACGTAGCCGTAATTCGCGATCGGTTTTCCGAAACGGCCAACGCCTCCTATTTTAATGGTAATTTGGCGGTCAATGCCTCTATAACCAGTACCAATTCGGAAGATCTTATTTCCTCGGCAGAACTCATCAAGGCGTACGTAGAAGAATTCAACCAAAAGAACAACAATATCACTTTAGATGTCGTAAACGATCAATCCATCACCCTAACCCAACGCACACAACTTTTGGTAGAAAATGCATGGATGGGTATGGTGTTGGTACTTATTTTTCTTTCGCTATTTTTAAATACCCGACTTGCCTTTTGGGTCGCCTTCGGGTTGCCAATCTCCTTCTTGGGGATGTTTATCTTTGCCGGATTTTTCGATGTTACCATAAACGTGCTTTCTTTGTTTGGGATGATTATCGTAATCGGCATCTTGGTAGATGACGGTATTGTGATTGCCGAGAATATTTATCAGCATTATGAAAAGGGCAAAACACCCATACAGGCGGCAATCGATGGCACTATGGAGGTTATTCCTCCCATTGTATCGGCAATAATTACAACCATTTTAGCCTTTTCTATTTTCCTGTTTTTAGACAGTAGGATTGGTGAATTTTTTGGTGAGGTCTCCGTAATTGTCATTCTTACTCTGGTAGTATCCTTGGTAGAGGCATTAATCATTTTACCGGCTCACTTAGCCCATTCCAAAGCACTACAACCTTTGGAAGACAAGCCTAAAACAGGTATTGCAAAAGCCTTTTCGAAACTGAGGGAAATTAATAAATATGGTGATCGAATCATGCTCTGGATGCGCGACAACCTCTATGCCAAGGTTCTTGCATTTGCACTGCGTTATAAATTTTTAACTTTTTCCTTTTTTGCAGTTGCTCTAATTCTGACATTAGGTGCTACCGGAGGTGGGGTTGTCCGAACTGCTTTCTTTCCTAGAATTGCTAGCGATCAGGTTTCTATTTCGCTTTTAATGCCCAATGGCACTAATGAAAAGGTGACGGATTCTATTATTAGTTTGATAGAAGAAAAAGCACTAATCGCCAATGAGGAATTAACCGCAGAATATTTAAAAGGTGGCACTAAAAAATTGTTTGAAAATACGATTAAAAATTTAGGCCCCGGATCATCTGCTGCCACTTTAGTCATTAATTTGTTGCCGGGTGAAGAACGACCGGATGCTGTGGTCACTGAACTGGTTGCCAATAGAATACGAGATCTTGTAGGCCCTGTAGTGGGCACGGAAAGTCTTATTTATGGTTCTGGTGGTAATTTTGGAGGGAGTCCGGTATCTGTGTCTTTATTAGGCAATAATATTAGCGAATTAAAAGCAGCTAAAAATGAATTAAAAACGGCTTTGGTAAACAATGCGTTGCTAAAAGATGTCGCAGATAATGACCCTGCAGGAATTAAGGAAATTCGGCTAGAACTAAAAGAAAGTGCGTATTTATTAGGACTAGACCTTAGGAATATTATGGATCAGGTACGCGCCGGATTTTTTGGCGTACAGGCGCAGCGTTTCCAAAGAGGGCAAGACGAAATCCGGGTATGGGTGCGTTACGATAGACCCAACCGCTCGGCCATTGTTGATTTAGATGAAATGCGCATTCAAACACCCAATGGTAACAGAGTACCTTTAAAAGAAATTGCCAATTATACCATAGAGCGGGGCGATGTTGCCATAAACCATTTGGATGGTCGCCGAGAAATTCAAATCTCGGCAGACTTGAAAGATGATAAAACCACTACAGCGACAGATATTATGGCCGATATTCAGACCCGGATTATGCCCGATATTCAGGCCAAATACCCTACCGTAACGGCGTCTTATGAGGGTCAAAATAGAGAGGCCAACAAATTGAGCAAATCATTCAAGCCTGTTGGGTTTACTGTGTTAGTATTGATTTATATCACCATCGCTTTTACCTTTAGAAGTTTTAGTCAGCCCTTAATGTTACTTCTTATGATACCTTTTAGCCTAACAGCCGTTGCTTGGGGTCATTGGATTCATGGATTTCCGGTAAATATTTTGTCTTTATTGGGCATCATAGCCTTAATTGGGATAATGGTGAATGATGGTTTGGTACTTATAGGTCGCTTTAATGCCAATTTGCGCAGCGGACTAAAGTTTGATGTAGCTCTTTACGAAGCGGGCAAATCTCGTTTTAGGGCTATATTCTTAACTTCTGTTACCACTATTGCAGGTCTTGCTCCCCTGCTGTTAGAAAAAAGCAGACAAGCTCAATTTTTAAAACCCATGGCTATTTCCATTGCCTATGGTATTGCCTTTGCCACAGTACTTACACTCGTTATGTTACCTATCTTTTTATCCTTTAGTAACAACCTAAAAGTAGGTGCAAAATGGCTTAAGACGGGAAAGGATATTTCCAAAGAAGAGGTAGAAAGAGCTTTAAAAGAAGAGGAAGAAGAAATGTTCATGCAAGGCATAATAGATCCTAATACCAATGGTACGCACAAAGTCGCAAAAAAAGAAACAACCAAAAACAAAGAAATACCCCAAGAATTTGAGATCTAGTACTACAAAAACAAACAAGATATTCGGCATCGTTACTCTTGTTTTATGGGCAACGCATGCTATTTACGGACAAGAAACCATGTTGACCAAGCAGGAAGCAGTAAATCTGGCCTTGGAAAATAATTTTGGTATTAAAGTAGCCAAAAACGAATTGGAAATAGCTGATAATAACCAAGGTATCCTTAATTCAGGTTATTTGCCCAGTTTAAATGGCGTAGCAGGAGCCACCTATAATACGAATAACACGGAAACGGAGTTTCCAGGGCAATTTTTAGAGGATGGAACACCACGCCCTAATGTTTCCTTGGATAATGCAGAAAGCCAACGGTACAATTCATCCATCAATTTAAATTATACCTTGTTTGATGGTATGGGGAGATACTACAACTTCAAAAGGCTTAAAGAACAATATCAACTCAGTGCGTTACAAGCCCGTGAAACCATAGAAAATACAACCATACAGCTATTCAGCGTGTATTTTGAAATTGCGCGACTCACTGAAAATGAAAATGTACTACAACGCGCCCTCGAAATTTCCAAAGATCGAATAAAAAGAGCAGAGTATGCCTTTGATTATGGTCAGAACACCAAACTAGATATCTTAAATGCGCAGGTAGATGTAACCAACGACAGCATAAACCTTCTTAATGTGAAGCAGCAAATGGCCAATGCCAAACGTGACTTAAATGTGTTACTGAGTCAAAACCTAAATGCCAAATTTAGTGTGGATACGGTGGTGCAGTTTATTCCTAAATTGAAATTAGAAGAATATGTGGGTTTGGCCACACAAAATAATGTGGCTCTTTTGCAGACCGAAAGAAATTTGGCCATTACAGACTACGACATTAAGGTAAGCCGAGCGGGCTATTTACCTACTATCGGACTCACAGGTACCTACGGGTGGAATTTAAATCAGGGGGCACCATCGGCTTTCTTATCCGGGGTTGTCTTCCCTGGAACTAATACAACTACAACCAATGTATTACTGGCTGCTAATTTAACTTGGAATCTTTTTGATGGAGGTGGCACTACCGTTCGTATTAAAAACGCTAAAATTGCCCATGAAAATCAGGAATTACTGCGCGAACAAGTGAAATTAGAGGTAAACCGGGATATTGAAAATGCGGTAGCGATATACGAAAACCGACTTCAAATATTTAATATCCAACAACAAAACGTGATTACAAACCAAAATAATTTTGAACGATCTAAAGAACAGTTTCAATTAGGGCGCATTACCTCTATAGAGTTTCGGCAAGCGCAAATCAACCTTTTAAATGCACAAACCAATAAGAACTTAGCCAAGTACGATGCCAAGCTGGCCGAACTGCAATTACTACAACTTACTGGGCAGCTACTCAATGTCGATTTTTAGGCACAACCTTAGATTTCGGCTTTTTTAATGCCCTTCCATTTTTTAAGCGTTTACTAAACAAAAACACAGCTTCATCGGGAATCAAAATCCTAAAAGTAGGATTATTTTCATTGTGATATTTCCAACGCACAACGGCAAACATATAAACCACTGATCGCATATTTTCTATATCTTGCTATAGGTAAATAGGTGCAGAATACGAGCAACACCTTAAAAATAGAAGAAAAGATCGTGCGATAAATTATCTATTTTTTTTTGGATTGTCTATCTTGGGCAGCACGTTATTTAATAAACAAGCTAAAAAAGCGCGCAGGAAAAAATATCGCAAAATAAAACAATACGTATGGAAGTAAAAAAGGTAGCGGTAGCGAAAAGGAATTATGGACAAACGCCGAATGGAGAAACCGTAGCCCTATATTCGTTAAAGAACACGAATGGTATGCAGGTAGACTTCTTAACCTATGGCGGAATTATTACAACACTTAAAGTACCGAATAGAGAAGGCTATTACGAAAATGTAGTATTAGGTTTCAATTCTTTAACCCAATACGTGGAGCGTAATCCATTTTTCGGTGTTATTGTGGGACGGTTTGGAAATCGTATTGCCAAGGGCAAATTTAGTTTAGATGGTACGGAATATAGCTTGGCAATAAACAATGGTAAAAATCATTTACATGGAGGTCTTAAAGGGTTTGACAAAGTGCTTTGGACGGTGAAAGAAGTGCTTCAAGACGCTTCTAAGGCGACCGTAACACTCGCCTATCTAAGTCCTGATATGGAAGAAGGCTATCCGGGAAATTTGGCAGTGGAAGTTAGCTATTCACTAAATACCAACAATGTCTTTAGTGTGCACTATGGAGCTACTACCGACAAAGCCACTATTGTGAATCTTACCCAACATTCTTATTTTAATTTATCCGGAGATTTCACCAAAGCTATTGTAGACCATGAAGTTGAGATTAAAGCTAATCATTACCTACCCGTAGATGACGGATTGATTCCTTTAGGCGAACTTGCAGCTGTAGCCCATACGCCCTTCGATTTTAGAATCCCTAAACCCATTGGCAGCGCAATTGATGCCGATCATATCCAGCTTAAAATAGCAGGAGGTTATGACCATTGCTGGGCATTAAATGGGGCTGAAACCGGTCTTAAACATGCATTGTCTGCCTACCATCCAAAAAGTGGTCGGCATATGGAAGTATTTACCGAAGAACCTGGATTACAGTTCTATACGGGTAATTTTTTAGATGGCACTATACCGGCACCTAACGGCGGATTTTATACTGGACGAAGCGGGTTTTGTGTAGAAACCCAACACTTTCCGGATGCCCCCAATCAAAAGGATTTCCCCTCAGTAGTACTCCGCCCCGGTGAGCAATACAGTACCACAACCCAGTTTAAATTTTCCGTGAAATAAAAGCAAGGATACTATTAATCGTTCTTGAAACGGACTATCCTCGAGGCAGGCCTAAGGGTATACCCATTAGATAAGCGTAGCGCAGGTTTCACCGGTTTTATTTCGACGAGTTTTGTACACTATAATTTGACATTTGAATCAAAAACCGAAATTTTGTTTCTTACCACACGCAAAACAGCAAAAAGGGCGCTCTTACCGCTCCAACGAAGAAATAAGACCGAAACCCCGACCCATGGATCGGGCAGTCTTTAGAGTAAAGCACCTTATTTTGGTTTTTAGGTAAGGAGTGCGATTTTTTTCAAAAAAGGGTATTCTTTAGATCAATTTTGCCTATTTTTGCGGGCTCAAAATAATATTTAGGTCTGCTAATAGTAAAAGTCATACATTTTAAAGACCATGGCAGTAAGGGCATTGAAAACAACGGGATGTAGCGCAGCCCGGTAGCGCACACGGCTGGGGGCCGTGGGGTCGCAGGTTCAAATCCTGTCATCCCGACGAACCATATACCAAATGGAACCAAAACACTGTTAATCGTATGATTATCAGTGTTTTTTGTTTTTTGCGCATTTTATTAAATGCTATTAAATGGCATCTGTTACACCTAGCTAGGTGCGCAATTAGGTGTACAATAGGCTTCTAAAAAAGTTGTAACTTTAGTGAACTTTAGAGTACGATTTGACTTTCGTCTTTACCATTTATTGTGTAACTAAAGTCAATTAAAATGAAGAAAAATGAAAACTTTGCCATCCAATTCTATACTAGAAAATCACGAAGTATCCCCAATCAACTATCTGTTTATGTGCGTATTACAGCTAAGGGCAAGAGAGCTGAAATCAGTTTAAAACAAAGTATTGACTCTTTGGAGTGGTATAACAGAGGTGGTAGGGGAAGAAATCATTCCCAAAGAGGTCGTTCCATTAATGCCTATCTCGATCAGGTGCGCATTCAACTCTTACAATGCCATGACCAACTTATGGAAGAAGGTAAAATTGCCTCCTCAGCGGCTATAAAATTACGTTTTCTAGGGGAAGATGATGTGGGTAGGACTTTGATGGATTTGATTGCCTATCATAATGAAACTATGGTGCATGTTCTTAAGCGAGGCGCTTCCAAGAATTATTATACCACGGAAAAATACTTGCGTAGGTTTCTATCCGCAAAGCTAAGAACAGATGATGTGCACTTAAGGCAACTCAATTACCGGTTTATATTGGATTTTGAACAGTATCTAAGGAACTGCACGGACTCAAAGAAAGTCCTTATTTTGGGCAATAATGGAGTGATGAAGCATCTGGAAAGGTTGAAAAAGATGGCAAATCTAGCGGTTAAATTAGAGTGGATAGCAAAGAACCCCTTTGACCAATTTCAGCTGAAGTTCAATAAATTCGATAGGATTTATCTTACAGAACGGGAACCACAGTTGATAGAGGAAACCATATTTATGCAGCCCCGTTTAGAGCATTCACCAAAGTCGGTATCATCATGAAAAAGGAAAAACTAGAAGAAAACCCAAACTACTTCTTACAACCGACTTCATTTTTGAATATAATTTTAGAAAATGAAAGAGTAGACCTATAATCTTAAACGTATGCAAAATTTCAGTTACGAAAGCCTGAATATATAATAAAAAACGCATTGCATATCTAAATATGCAAATAATAAGTTAAATTGCACATGTAAATATGCAATATGGAACGATTATTGGAAAAATCCGCAACTTTGGTACAACGGGTTCGTGCCGAAAAAAAGCGCTATCTCTACCATGAAATCAATTGGAAAAACAGGTTAATCGGTATTAAAGGCGCACGGGGCACCGGCAAAACCACGCTATTGCTGCAAAAATTGCAGCAGTTACAATTGGCTCCAACAGAAGGCACCTATTGGTCTTTGGATGATTTTTATTTTACGACCCATTCCTTGGTAGAAACAGCAGAGGAATTTTACAAAAGGGGGGGGAAGTACCTCTTTTTGGATGAAGTGCATAAATATGAAAATTGGTCTTTGCACATAAAAAACCTTTATGATTTTTACCCGGAATTAAAAATTGTTTTTACCGGGTCTTCCATCATCGATATTTCACGGGAAGAAGGGGATTTGAGCCGTCGGGTACTCATGTACTCTTTATTCGGGCTCTCCTACCGGGAATATTTGGCCTTTAATGATGTATACAATTTTGAACCCATATCCCTGAAAGATATACTTTCCGGCGATCGTAAGTGGAGCCATATGTTTCCACAAGATTTTAGACCTTTAGCCCATTTTGAAGCTTATCTGGAACATGGTTATTATCCGTTTTCCATGGAGGACAAAGAAGGTTATGCTACCCGATTACAACAACTGTTGCGCCTGATCGTGGAATACGACATGGCCGAATTAAAAGGGTTTGATATACGCAATGCCAAAAAAATGCTGCAACTGCTACACGTGGTAGCTTCCAATGTGCCCTTCCAACCCAACTTAAGTGCGGTTGCCGTAAAGAGTGGCATACACAGAAATTCGGTATTATTGTACTTGCATTTTTTAGAGCAGGCTCAATTAATAAAACTGTTATATCCCTCTGGCATCAGCTTGGCCGGACTGCAAAAACCCGAAAAAATATATTTGGACAATACCAACCTCGTATTTGCTCTGGCAGGATCAAAACCGAACGCAGGAAATTTACGGGAAACGTTTTTTATTTCTCAGGTGTTGGTACGGCATAGGGTGGCTTACCCAAAACAAGGCGATTTTTTAGTGGAGGATACCCATACTTTTGAAGTTGGCGGAAAGGATAAATCCAACAAACAGATTAAAGATGTCCATAACGCCTTTGTGGTGGCGGACAATGTGGAGTTCCCGGTAGGGAAATTGCCCCTTTGGCTCTTCGGTTTTTTATATTGATATGAATATCATAGCAACACATATCAATTACCAGATTGTATATTTATGGAGGAGGGCAATAATCAAGAACTAATTTTACGCTCTTTTATGTAATATGGTCGCAATTCGGTTAGCAAAATCGTTTTAACATTTATACTAACCGAGATGTTAAAATTTATGAGTTGACCGGAAAATTAAATGTATATTTAAAGTGATTTGACTTTCGTCTGACAAAAACCAAGTGTTAACTAAAAGACGAAATCACGAAAACAACTTCAACATTCAGTATTCTGTTCTGGGCCAACTTTTCCAGAGTAAAAGACGGGCAGACAATGCTTTATCTGAGTTTAATAAAAGTCTAAAAGTACTCTCTAAAATGGCCGGTATTACCAAGAACGTAACCAGTTATGTATCCAGGGACAGTTTTGCGATGTGTCTCCGTGAAAAAGGGGTTAGTATTGACATTATCGGGGAGACCCTTGGCCACCAAAGTGTAATTACTACGAAAGCTTATGTTCGGGATTTTGGAGTAGAGGTTTTGGATGATGCTGTAGAAGTATTGTTATGGTAAAGATTAACTTGATATGAAACGACTAATATATTATCTATTTTTTGTATATTTACGTATAATTAGCTAATATATTGTCTATTTATGAATAAATATAGTGTAGATAAACTTCCAAGAGAAGTTCGCTTAGAAATTGCAGAAAAACATAAAAAGCTTAGGAAACAGAAAGGACTTTCCCAAAATGAACTTGCAGAACGTTCGGGAGTATCCCTTGGTAGCTTAAAACGTTTTGAAAGCAAAGGACAGGTGTCTTTAGAGTCGTTATTGAAATTGGTATATGTATTAGGGCGATTATCTGATTTTGAAACGGTATTGAAACCTGCAGAAGATCTTCGGCATATAGAGAAATTATTTGATTCAAAAAAGAGTAGCTGATGAAACCCATTGAGCAACTACAAGTTAGTCTTAATTTTACCGACACACCTATACCCGTTGGACAAATGGTCTACGATAATGGGAAAATTTTCTTTAAATATGATCCAGATTTTATTGAAAGAGGTTTGGAGATTTCTCCTTTTAAATTGAAACTCTCAGACCGTATTTTATTACCTGAAACAAACATTTTTGAGGGGCTCTTTGGCGTTTTTAGTGATTCTCTTCCTGATGGTTGGGGTAGGTTATTATTGGATAGAACGTTGTTATCAAAAGGGATATCTTTAAACTAAATCACCCCTTTAGACCGTTTGACCCTTATTGGTTCCGGTGGTATGGGCGCCTTGACCTATAGCCCAAATTTAAACGTTATGGTTCAGGCCGACAAGCCATTGCAGCTGGACAACATATCGCAAGAAATGAATAAGGTTTTGGAGGGCACACCTTCAGAAATAATTGAAGAATTGTACCAACTTGGAGGTTCTTCGGGCGGTGCCAGACCAAAAATCTTTGTAGGTTACAACTCCAAAACGAATCACCTTATTCATGGGAGTTCATCCCTGCCAGAGAAATACGAGCATTGGATCATAAAGTTCCCGTCTTCAACCGATCTGCCTGATATCGCTCAAATAGAATATGCGTATTATAAAATGGCACTCGATGCAGGTATCGAAATGTCCGAAAGCAAGTTATTCGAAGGTCCATCCGGAAAAATGTATTTTGCAACCAAAAGATTTGACAGAGTACGGAATGACCGTTTACACTTACATTCTGTTAGCGGACTTTTACATGACAATTTTCGGTATAGCACCCTAGACTATGGTAATGTTATGGATTGTGCTTTCCGACTCGAAAATCATGTTGCTGCCTATTCAAAGGTACTTCGACTAGTGGCATTTAATGTTTATAGTCATAATAGAGATGACCATAGTAAGAATATATCCTTTCTAATGAGTGCTGCCGGAGAATGGAAATTGGCCCCGGCATATGACCTTACCTATTCAAATTCATCACACGGGATGCACAGCACTTTGGTTGCCGGAGAGGGCAAAGCCCCTAGTCAAAAACATTTGTTGGAATTAGCAAATACCTTTGAACTAAAACATCCGGAAACCATTATTAGTGAAGTAAAAAGTATTGTTGCCAATTGGGAGATTTATGCCAAGGATTGTGGTATTAGTTATGACTCCAAGAAGCAAATTGCACAGGCGATGAAGGAAATTAGTAAGGGCTAGATACGGCTTGGGATAAACTTCTCGCCCACTCGGGTCCACAAAAAATTTCAGTTTCACGCTGGTTTCACCCCTACCAAAAGAGAAAGGCCTCGCATTTCTGCGAAGCCTTTGCTAAAAGTAGCTCCCCCTCTTGGGCTCGAACCAAGGACCCTCTGATTAACAGTCAGATGCTCTAACCAACTGAGCTAAGGAGGAGTGTTACGCAAACCGAATATGCCCGGTAAGCGGCTGCAAATATAATTGTATTTTTTAATTCCCCAAAATAAAAAAACTGCCTTTTCTAGAATACTGCCCTAAACATTTTGGATTGCGAACGAAAGGAGCGGCTATACGCTTATGCATGTGTATTTTATTTGGATTTTAAAAAGATGGAACTGATGGCTCTAAACACATGCAAATGCCAAAGGGAATCGAAAAATTAAAGGCTTTACTATATACTTACTTAAGTTCACTTATAAATTGTGCTATCTCTTTCTGAGTATACTCTCCGGCTTTTTTTTTAAAAGCGCCATTTTTATGAATGATTACAACACCTTCACAAGTGAGATCCTTAGAAAAAAAACGAGTTAAAAAGAAGTCTTCAAAATCGGCAAAATGATTTAAAGAATCTATCCTGCTTTTTGTCCTTTTGGAATCGGAATACACAAAGATGTTTTGGGCATTATTCAAATCCATTTGCGAATAAAAATCAGTCCACCATGGTGTTGATGCCTTTAAATTTTGATAAACATCATAATGACATTTGTTTCTAGGTTGTTTAAAATTTACAATAAGCAAATCTTCTGTTGTCCAGTTGAAGTTTTGTTTCACAAATTGCAATTGTGCCTCATTTAGATTTCCTTGAACTAGACCTTTCTGGGACCCGAAGAAACTAAAAAAGCTATAAACTACAAATGCTACCAACAGTATTTTATTCATAGGAGTACTGCTATTCTATAAATCAATATTTTAACTACTACTTTAAAGGTTGTTTAGGATTACTTCTTAAGAACCAGATCTATCGCTTTTTGAACAATCGCGATATCATTAAAACCTCGAAATCCACTAAAGCCAATAGAAAGTTGTGTTTCATTGTCAATGGCAATGGGCTGTCCGCCAACCCAACCAATTAAATCAGGAAGTTCAATAGGAGAATAGGCCTCCGGGTCTACCTTACCACTAAAGACCATTTGTTCATACACTCCCGTTTTCTGACCTGTAATCCAAACCTGACTGGCCTTGTGCCATGCTATTTTAAAAAAACTTCGTTGCCTTAATTTATCGCTGCCATACAATTTTCCGAAAACCTTGCCTTGTTCCGTGATAATACAAACTGCAACGTTGCCCTCAGAAATCTGCCAATCTTCCGGATTACTCTTATAGGTAGGGATAAGAAGTTCCAATTCCTCAAAAATCTCGGTAATCAGTTGCTCTAAATTTCGAGTCCCCATTTCTTTTTATTTAATGCATTAAATTAAAGGATTTTTTTCATTAACCTGCATTACCGACAACTATTTCGGATTACCGTTTCTTAGTGCTGTATTTCCCTTTTCGCTTGTTAATTCGGTACCTGAAATCATGGCAAAACAAACTTAAAAGTAAAATTAAAGCGGAAAAAATAAGGGTGCCTCACAAAGATGTCAACATCGTACCATTCTAAGTGCGCCAATTTTAGTAGGATGCAAAGTTGCAAACTTCGCAGTGCGTTGAGTTCGTATGGTTACATTCGCCTTAGCATTTTAATGTTTCAAGGTTACTTCAATACTTCGCTACGCTCAGTATGACAAACGAAAAACGATCAACCATCAACCAACAACGGACAACTAACCCTTTAAATCCTCGCCTGGTACGTAAACAAATTATAATACCTCCCCTCTTTCGCAATTAACTCCTCATGAGACCCTTGCTCTGCAATACGACCGTTTTCTATCACCAATATTTGGTCGGCCTTTCTAATGGTACTCAGTCGGTGGGCAATTACAAAAGTGGTTCTCCCTTTTGTTAACGTTGCCAAACTTTTTTGAATCAACGCTTCGCTTTCCGTATCCAAATTGGAGGTGGCTTCGTCCAAAATCAATACTTTGGGATTAGCCAAAATGGCACGGGCTATGGCAATGCGCTGCCGTTGTCCGCCCGACAGTTTTACGCCCCGTTCCCCAATTAAGGTGTCCAGTCCACTTTCAAAACGGTCGGTAAACTCATCTACGTAAGCGGCTTTTACGGCTTCTTTTAATTCGGCTTCTGAGGCATTAGGCCTTGGAAAAAGAATGTTTTCCCGGATAGTGCCTTCAAATAAGAACTCATCTTGCAATACCACCCCTAAATATTTACGATAACCAGGCAGGTTTACTTTGGATAAATCCTTGCCATCAACAGTAATCGTCCCCGATTGTGGAATTAAGAAAGTAGCCGCCAAGCCTGCAATGGTCGATTTTCCGGAACCGGAACTCCCCACCAGAGCGACGACATCTCCGGAGTTTACCGTAAAACTAATATTGTGAAGTACTTCCTTATGTTCTTCATAAGCAAATGAAACATTGGCAAAAGCGATATTGCCTTCAATTTCATCTAGAACGATGGTTCTATCTGCATCATTGACCTCAGGGGTCATATTCATCAATTCTTCGGTGCGGTCCAGTCCGGCCAAGGCTTCTGTAAGCTGACTCCCAATATTACTCATCTGCACAATGGGGGCAATCATTAAGCCCAATAAAAAAGTAAACGACAAAAATTCCCCAATGGTCAACTGATCCATCATAATTTTATAACCCCCAATGCCCATGATGCCCGTAGTGGCCACCCCAAGCAAAAAAGTGGAGGAACTGGTCATAAAAGCAGTCGCCGTCAAACTCTTTTTTACGTTTAGAAAGAGCTTTTCTACCCCACGTTCAAATACCTTGTGCTCCTGCGCTTCCGCATTAAACCCTTTGATGACCCGGATACCACCAAGCGTTTCGGTAAGTCTACCAGTTACCTCGGCATTTATTTTCCCGCGATTTCGAAAAATAGGACGAATAATTTTAAAGGCTTTTAAAGCCACCAACGCAAAAATAGCAAGTGGAATAAGCGTGAACAGCGTCATAGACGGACTTATGCGCAACAATAAAATTAAAGAAACTACCGCCGTTACCGAGCCACCCACCAATTGCACTAATCCGGTACCAATTAAATTACGAACCCCTTCCACATCGGTCATAATTCTTGAAACCAGTGCTCCGGATTTGGAATTATCAAAAAATCGAATGGGCAGCGAAAGTACCTTTTTCTGCACTTGCGCCCTTAGTTCGGAAATTAAATATTGTGCCTGTACACTTAGAATTTTGGTAAGTAAAAAAGAGGTTACAGCTTGTACCAAAATGGCAAATGCCACTGCCAACACCAGAATTTTAAGCATGTCTAAATCCTTGTTGGGGATCACATCATCCATAAAATATTTTAGGGAAATAGGACCCACAAAACTGGCGGCATTACTAATTACGATGAGGATGAGGCCTATGAAAACCAAATTGCGTCGGGGCCAGATAATGGTCTTAAAGGCTTTAAGAATGCTTACTTTTTTATTGGACATAATCGAGTTCTTGACTAAGAAAATTGAAGTTGCAAGGTACTTGAAAAATAGAGGAGTTGAAGTGGAAATTCTTTGAAGTTTATTTTAAAGGGTAAAAAATTAGCATTTGATGACGGAGAAATTTAAATTCACTTTTTATAGTTAAAATGGGTGTTATGAAATTGGTTTATCTTCTTCTTTTTCTAGGAATTTTTGGATGTAAAAACGAAAAGCCGCTTACAGAAACAGCACGCTGGCAGGCGCAAGCGAATCAGGTAACGATTATCCGGGACGATTTTGGTGTGCCTCATATTTATGGTAAGACGGATGCCGATGCGGTTTTTGGGTTGCTTTATGCGCAATGCGAGGACGATTTTAACCGGGTAGAGCAAAACTACATTTGGGCTACCGGCAGATTGGCTGAGGTGGAAGGAGAAGAAGCCCTTTACAGTGATTTGAGAGCCAAACTCTTTATGACGGAGGAAGAGGCGATTGCCAACTATGAAAAAAGTCCAAAATGGTTAAAGGAATTATGCAATGCTTTTGCCGATGGCATCAATTATTATTTACATACCCACCCCGAAGTTAAACCCAAATTGTTGACCCGCTTTGAGCCCTGGATGCCCATGTACTTTAGTGAAGGCTCTATAGGAGGAGATATTGAACAGATCTCTTTGGCTAAAATAAAAGCCTTTTATGAATCCGGTGTAGCCCTTTCTGAAGCTCAGGAATCCCTTCATCAAAAAGAGCAAAAAGAAAAAGAACCCCAAGGCTCTAACGGTATTGCGATTTCCGGGAAACTTACCCAAACCGGTAACGCCATGTTGCTCATCAATCCACATACTTCCTTTTATTTTCGGGGTGAAGTGCATGTAGTAAGCGAGGAAGGCCTGAATGCATACGGGGCAGTCACTTGGGGACAGTTTTTTGTGTACCAAGGGTTTAATGAAAAAACGGGATGGATGCATACGTCCACTTATGTGGATATCATGGATGAATTTATGGAGTCGGTGGAAAATCGTGATGGAAAACTGGTATATCACTATGGGGAAGAGATACGTCTGGTGAGCACGTATGATATCACCTTAAAATACAAAGACGGGAACGAAATAAAGCAAAAGACTTTTCCCGCCCATCGTACGCATCACGGCCCTATAACCCACTTGGAAGATGGTAAATGGGTAGCCACGGCCATAATGTGGGATCCTGCAAAGGCTTTGGAACAGTCCTATATACGAACCAAGCAAACAGGTTATGACGGATTCCGAAAAATGATGGATATACGCACCAATTCCTCCAACAATACGGTCTATGCCGATGCTGATGGGAACATTGCCTATTTCCACAGCAATTTTATTCCCGTTCGCGACACTATTTTTGATTTTAGCAATTATGTGGATGGGAGCGACCCCCGAACCGATTGGCAAGGACTGCATACGGTGGATGAAAATATTTTGATAAAAAACCCAGAAAATGGGTGGATTCAAAACTGCAATTCAACCCCCTATACTGCAGCTCTTGAGTTTAGCCCGAAGCGGGTAGCGTATCCCAATTATATGTCCACCGACGTGGAAAATTTCCGTGGGGTGCATGCAATTAGCTTATTGACCAATAGAAGTGGGTATACCTTGGATAGTCTCATTCAACTGGCGCATGACCCGTATTTGCCTGCTTTTGAAAGATTGATTCCCGACGTTGTAAAAGTCTTTGATAAAAACGTTGTGGGTGACGATAAATTAAAAATACTTGTTGAAATACTTAGGAATTGGAATTTTAGAACCTCCAAAGAATCAGTAGCCATGACTTTGGCCCATTATTATGGAACGTTGGTTTATGAGAGAATGTCTAAGCCAAAGGGATTATCTGAAATGGAGCTTATAAATCATTGGGTAAATAGATGCGATTATGTAGGTAAGTTACAACTTTTGAAAGAAGCAGTAGGTATCCTTGAAGCCGATTTCGGCACCTGGAACATTCCTTGGGGCGAAATAAACCGATACCAACGCCTTAACGGGGATATCCGCCAGTCTTTTGATGATGCTCAACCCAGTTTGCCCATTGGTTTTGCATCGGGACGCTGGGGTGCCTTGGCGGCCTATGGAGCCAACTATCACAACAACACAAAGAAAATATATGGTACCCGCGGCAACAGTTTTGTGGCCGTAGTAGAATTTGGCGAGAAGGTAAAGGCCAAGACCATCATGGCAGGCGGACAAAGTGGGGATCCCAACTCCCCGCATTTCAATGACCAGATCCAACGCTATGCCGATGTGCAATTCAAGGAAGTGCCCTTTTATAAGGAAGAGGTGTTAAAACGGGCGAAAAGGACGTATATACCGGGGGAATAGGTAACCTAAACCAAAGACCCATATTTTTATGTAACTTGTTCTTTCGGCAACGCAGAAGGCAGACACAGATTACAAATCCGCACCAGAGGGAACGCTGGTTTTTTTTTGCAGCATGGAGGGCTTATAAAATGAGAACTAAAATTTTTCCTAATTTAGCCTCATGACCGCTACAGACCAAACCCTAACGCTGCTTAAAAAACATTTCGGTTTCGACAGCTTTCGACCAAATCAAGAAGCCATTATAAGCGACCTCCTTTCGGGAAAAGACCTTTTAGCCATTATGCCCACGGGAGGCGGAAAATCGCTTTGTTTTCAGCTTCCGGCCCTACTGCTTTCGGGTACAGCCATTGTGGTTTCTCCACTGATAGCCCTCATGAAAGATCAGGTAGATGCCTTACGCGCCAATGGCATTTCGGCCGCATTCTATAACAGTTCGCAAAGCGCAGACATACAAAACGCTGTGCTTCAAAACCTAAAAAATAGAACCTTAAAACTGCTATACGTTGCCCCGGAAAGTTTATCGTTTCTTTTGCCACACCTGCATGAGAACCCTGTTAGCCTATTTGCGATAGACGAAGCGCATTGCATCTCGGCATGGGGTCATGATTTTCGTCCATCATATACGCAGCTGGGCATCCTTAAATCACAATTCCCCAATACGCCCGTAGCTGCATTTACAGCTACTGCCGATGTAGCTACACAAGATGATATCGTTCAGCAATTACAGATTCCTAAGGCACAGAAACACTTGGCTTCATTTGACAGAAAAAACCTCTATCTGGAAGTGCGTCCGGGCACAAACCGTTTGCCACAAATCCTTAGATTTTTAAAAAACCGAAAAGAAGAAAGTGGCATCATCTATTGTCTAAGTCGTAAGGGAACAGAAACGCTGGCCGAAAAGCTAGCAAGCAGCGGTTTTAAGGCGCAGGCCTATCATGCCGGATTGCAGCCCGACCACCGCAACCGTATTCAGGAAGATTTTGTAAATGATCGTGTACCCATAATTGTAGCCACCATTGCCTTTGGTATGGGCATTGATAAGAGCAATGTGCGTTGGGTTATTCATTATAATATGCCTAAAAACATTGAAGGCTATTATCAAGAAATTGGCCGCAGTGGTCGGGATAATCTAGCTGCCGAAACGCTGTTGTTTTACAGTTTTGCTGATGTGGTTAAACTCCGACAATTTATGGAGGACGCGCCCAATCGCGAATTTCAAATGGCCAAACTGGAACGCATGCAACAATTTGCAGAAGCCCTAAGTTGCCGCCGCATTGCCTTACTAAACTATTTTGGCGAACATGTTACCGAGGACTGTGGCAACTGCGACAATTGCAAAACCCCACCACAATTTTTTGATGGTACTGTATTGGCTCAAAAAGTGTGTTCGGCAGTGGTGCGTCTTTCCGAAAGCGAGCCACTTGGAATGCTGGTAGATGTATTACGGGGCGCTAAAAATGCCAATGTGCTGGATAAGGGCTATCAGCGCATTAAAACCTACGGCGCTGCTAAAGATGTGCCGTGGTTAGATTTGCAACAATACATTGTTCAAATGGTAAATCAGGGAATTTTGGAAATTCGCTTTCACGAAAATGGACGGATCCTATTAACTCCTTTAGCAAAAAAAATACTCTTTGAGGGTAAAAAAGTGAATCTGGCTTCGCTGCAACTTAAAGAAAAAATGGCAGTAAAAGCCCAAATAGAACCTAGTGAACCTTCTGGGTTGTTTCAAAAACTAAGGCAACTACGTCAGCGCATCGCCATAGAAGAAAATGTGCCGGCCTACATAATTTTTAGTGATACTACGTTAAAGGAAATGGAAAAACATTTGCCAAAAACGGAGGAAGAATTTCTGCAATTGAGCGGTGTGGGCGAGGCAAAAAATGAAAAATACGGAAAACAATTTTTAGATCTTATTCATGATCAATGGGTTGCGACACCCCCAGTACGTCTTAAAACTCCAAAAATTGCAACACAACAACTAAGTTATGACCTTTTTAAAAAAGGGTTGTCTATTGCTGAAATTGCGGCGCAGCGAAACTTAAAAGAGGATACCATATATGGACACTTACAAAAAATGCATCACGAAGGAAAACCAATAAATCTCTATGATTTTATCACTTCAGAAGAGGTTGCGAAAATCGTGGAAGCAAGAGACATTTTGCCACTGGATGAACCTAGCCTGAAACCAATTTTTGAACATCTAAACGAAGAAGTATCGTATTGGAAAATAAGGATGGGGCTTTATATAGGAGATACCTCTAGGGAGGGTTCTAGATAACGGTTAAACCAGAAGAGGTTACGTACTAGCGCTTCTGAGGTTATAAAGTGGGCAAGCTGTTCTTCAAAAAATCGAGATGCACGTACTTGTTTTTGGCTACCATGACAGAAAAGTTCAATTCCGAGTCTGACACTACTCTAACTAACGTAATTTGAATTAATCCAAATCGGGTTACTGCATTTAATCATTTTATACTTAAAACCTACTTTGAAAAACGATCATTCTTTAACAATGATTAAGGTAGCTTTGGAACCTGTAGACAGATTCCATCGGTTAGCGTAGATCAGTTGCCCTTTCTCATCAAAAACACTTACCTGCGCGGTGTTAGGCCCGGAAGAACCTTGGTTTAAAGCTTCAAAATCCAGTCGGTTAAACCCTTTTTCTAGGTCTACGTTTATCCCTTTGAAACCACCGGTTAAAAGAAAATTAGCATCTATAACTCTGTCGTTTATCGTTATTTTGATGCGATCGCCATCAACAAATTCATGATCTCGGGCTACAATACCCACATAGTTGCCATTGTGTTTTATATCGCCTAAATACATATCTCCAAAATGCTCCGTAGAACCTTTACCTTTTTCTTTGTTGCCTACCTTCGTATCTATTATTAGGCCATGACCTGCCTGTACCAGTTCTCTATCTGGAAGCATTTTTATGTTTCGTGCCGTGAGGGAATCCCTGAGATTTGTCTTAGACGTGTTGGGCTCTAGCAAGGAAGGCATTCGCAAGGACGTACCTTGATTACTGGGATTGGGACTTAATGTGTTATCCGATCCTATTTGCAGCGGTTGGGTACTAGACCCATCCAAAATTTGGGCTTGCCCCAAAAAGGGGAACACGGCTATACAAAGTAAAAAAACCAATCGCATACGATTTACAGTCGAAAATATGATGGAAAAATAACAAATACCCTGCCATAAAGGGCTTAATTTCCTGTTAAATTCGATAGCGCTACGGTAGGGTATGCCCTGTAATTGCGACACTTTAGCAAAAATTTTCGAATTAGATAACGGAAGTGCTGTCTTGTTCATTAAATGTATTAGAGTCTAACCCTTGTATGTAAAGGGAATAGTTCGATTCCTAACTACCCTTTTAGACCCATACTTCTTTAATAAAGTTGATGAAATTTAGATGCATGATGTTGTCAATATCTGCTTTGGAATAGCCTCTATTGGCCAGTAATTCCGGTATTTTTTGAAGATCCGCAATGGTATCAACATCCGTGGGGCCCTGTTCCTTTCCGAAACCGCCGTCGAGATCGGTGCCGATACCAACGTGGTAGGAGTTCCCGGCAAGCTGGCAGATATGGTCTATGTTGTCTAGGATTTGCATCAGGCTTACACCCATTCCTTCCGGGCTGGAGGTGCCCCTTACCCAGTTGGGAACCATCATCCACGCATCGAGTGCCATGCCGATGACCCCTTTTCTGGAAATGAGTTCTAGGAGTTGCTCGTCCGAAAATTGGCGGTTGTGCGGCACAAATTTTCTACAGAGGTTATGGCTCGCCCAAACCGGCCCGTTATAAAATTTCATAGTTTCCCAGAAACTTTCGTCGCATAAATGGGTAGCATCCAGAATAAGATTCAACCGCTCAATTTCCTTTAAAAGCGCTTTGCCCTTTACCCCAATACCACCGGCCGAATCGGTGCCATGTGCATAGGAGCCGGGGCCGTAATGTGCCGGACCAATAGCACGCAATCCCTGTTCGTAGGATTTTTCCAAGTGTTCAATAGTAACTAACGAATCTGCACCTTCCAAACTCAGAATATACCCGATGGGTTTCTTTGCAGAGGAATCTTCCCAAAGCTCCAGATGCCGTTGCAGTTGAGCCATGTTGGTAATCTGCACCAATTCCCCGATGGCTTCCATGGATTTGTACCAGGCCAGTTGCCCTTGGGTTTGTGCCCAAGCTTGATGGGGCGAATGCCACCCGGGGAGGGCGTTCCCCTGTTTTACATAACGAGCGATTTGTGTAGCCACACAGAGCCCCACATTTCCTTTGCGCATGGCATCAAAGGAGACGGTATTTTTACTGCGATCGGGCTTATCCGTCATGCCTTCTTCGCTTTTTCGAATATCGGCCACCGCCCACGTTAAATCCCTATTCCATTCCATGGCGTTCATGGAGAGGTCTAAATGGGCATCAAATATCAACATAATAGTGCTTTATATTTCGGTTTGATGGTCTCTGGCCGCTACTTGCCATCTTTCGGTTATTTCGCCTCGGTGTACCACCGCCGCATTTTTGTATTTGGTCACCGTGGGGCAAATATGATTCGGAATGGCATAAAACACATGTCCGATACTGTAGGTGTGCGCCTCTTGGGTTTCAAGAACCAAATGCTCTTCGCTTTGGCTTAGGTGTTTGGCGTTTTCCAGACCCAAAACAACGACTCTAGGTAACGGCATTTCCGAAGCTACCGATTTATGGCCTAAATCTAGACACAGCAGTCCGGGCGCTGGTTTACTTACCACGCGTGTAAAAAGTACGGCCGCAGGCAGCATGCCCAAATCCGAAAAATTTTTACCGTACCCGGCGTCCCACATAAGGGTCGTCCCTGGACTGCACGTAACTCCGTTTCTTTTGGCATGGATAGGAAAAGTAGGCGACCCACCAGCGATAATCGCAGGAATCTGTACTCCTTTTTCTTCTATATTTTTGGTTAATTTCAATAGCTTTTGAAAAGCATCATCGCATACCGTTTTGCGTTTATCGGGATCAGATTCACGAATATGACCATCATAGGCATGGAGTCCCAAAAGGTTTATATTTGGATTTTGTGCAAGGCTTACACAAAGTGCTTCTGCTTCAGCATCCGGGACTATGCCTGTTCTATTCATACCCAAATTAAGATCTAACCATAGCCCTATACGACTGTTTTTGGCCTTGGCTTTAGACGCTAATTGCTGCATGGTCTCGGTATTGTCTACAAGGGTAGAAAAAGTTGCGTTCGGGTATTTTTCAATCAGCGTAAACAACCGATCTATATGAATACCTACGGGTTGCATGGCGAGTAGAATTTCTTTGGCTTGGCATGTTGCCAATAATTGAGCCTCTGCAATGGTAGCGCATTTGAATTTAAAAATACCATGAGCCATTTGCATTTGTATAATTTCAGCCATTTTATGAGTCTTCACATGGGGTTGCAGAAAGGCGGTACCCCCAGCCATGGAAATCATGGTTTGTATGTTTTGTTCAATCCGATCCGGGTATAGCAAAAGAGAGGGAGAAATAACGTGTTCCGGGGCGTTGAGTGTATACCAATGTAGTGTCTCCATAATGATTTAATAAAGTTCAAAGATGGCTTCAATTTCTACCGCAATATTTCCGGGAAGCATCATGCCTACAGCACTTCGGGCACCTACACCGCTTTCCATCCCGAACACTTCGGACATTAATTCACTAAACCCATTGATAACCAACGGGTGTTGTCCAAATTCCGGGGTACTGTTTACCATTCCGAGTACTTTTATCAACCGTTTGATCTTATCCAATTCCCCAAAATGAGCCTGTATTGTAGAGAGCATGGTAAGTCCTACTTGATGCGCAGCGAATTTCCCCTGTTCCAACGTTAGGTCCTCCCCTACGCGACCCACAACTAAAGTTCCATCAGGTTTCATGGGTCCCTGGCCCGATACATATAAAAATTTATTGACCACGACTACCGGTTTGTATAAGCCGGCTGGGGCTGGGGCTGGTGGCAATACCAACCCTAAGGATGCTATTCTTTTTGAAATACTGTTATTCATTTGTATCAATTTAAAGTAGTGTATTTAAAACTAAAACACCCAATAACCCCATAACGCCCACCGTGGTTTCCATAATCGTCCAGGTTTTAATTGTATCTTTTACCGAGAGGTTAAAGTACTCTTTAAATAACCAAAAACCACTGTCATTGACATGAGAGAGCATGAGGCTTCCCGAACCAATGGCCAACACCATGAGTTCTTTGCTTGCCGCACCATTGCTAACCAATGGTAAAACAATGCCTGCCGTGGTTAAACCTGCCACAGTCGCAGACCCAACGCAGACTCTTATGGCTGTAGCTACCAGCCAAGCCAAAAGCAACGGCGAAAAAGATGAATCTTTTAACAAATTGGCGATGTAGTCGCTAACCCCACTATCTACCAATATCTGTTTTAAGGCACCGGCACCGGCGATAATGAGCAGCACCATAGTAATTCCGGAAACCGCACTTCCCACAGAATCCATAACTTCCCTCATTTTTTTCTGCCGAGCCAATCCCAACGTATAAATAGCTACCAGGACAGCAATGAGCATGGCAATGGCGGGTTCGCCCATAAAAACAACAACTTTCTTTAGCGTTAAATCATTGGGTAGCACATGCTCTGCTATGGAAGAAGCTGCAATAAGAATGATAGGCAATAAGGCACTAAATATGCTTATACCGGTACCGGGCATCTCCGCATCGGTGAGTACCTTGGGATTGATAAATTCTTTTAAAGGCGTCGCAGTTACATTTTTGATGGTTCTAGAAAATAGCGGTCCCGCTACAATGATGGCCGGAATGGCGATGAGAATGCCATAAAGCATTGTTTTGCCAATATCGGCACCAAACATAATCGCAATTCCTGTTGGAGCAGGATGGGGCGGTAAATACCCATGTGTTACTGATAATGAGGCCAACATAGGCAAGCCCACATACAATAAAGGCAGTCCGGTAGACACCGCAATGGTAAACACCAAAGGGATAAGGATAACGAAGCCAACGGAATAAAACATGGGAATGCCCACAATAAAGCCAGTGAGTACCAATGCCCATTGAATGTTTTTGATCCCAAATTTCGCGACCAATTGAGTCGTTATTCGCTGGGCTGCACCACTGTCTGCCACCAATTTGCCCAGCATGGCTCCAAGCCCCAAAATAAGTACCAATTCTCCTAGGGTAGCCCCAATTCCTTTTTGGATGGCACTAACTACATTTTTTAATTCCATGCCTTCGGCAATACCCACAAGCAGTGAAACAATAATAAAAGAAATAAAGGCGTTTAATTTGAATTTGGCGATGAGAATAAAAAGAAGTAGAATTCCAAAAATTACAATAACAAGCGGCATAAAATAAGGTGGGTGTTGAATTATTATCGGCTTAAATATACATTTTTTTAGTGGCAGTTGTTTTTTTCTATGGTACTTACCAACGCATCTAAACCAGCAGTACGTCTGGGATATCCAGAAAAACAAATCATTTAATACCAAATCAAAAACTAAGTAAAGTCCCGTGTATAATGGGTAGTAAATAGTATATTAGCACGAATAACATCCTAAAAAATGAAACGCATAGCTACCTATCTGCCCCTTGTTCTACTAGTCTTTACAGTTCTCGGTTGTAAAGAGACACAAAAAAAAACGCAAAAAGCAGTAGCGAACCAAACGTTTGTGGCTGCCGAAAGCAGGGAACTTCTTGTAGGCACCTACACCGGAGAAAACAGCAAAGGTATTTACCGACTGCAATTTGATCCCGAAACAGCTACCTTAACCGACCTGGAGTTAGTGGCGACCACGGAGAATCCTTCTTATTTGCAAATTTCAAAAGATAAGAAAACCGTGTATGCCGTGAATGAGACCAAACCGGGCACACTCACTTCATTTGTTTGGAATGCAGATAGAACTAAGTTAAACTTTATGAATACAGCCTCTAGTGAGGGAGCGCATCCATGCTACATTGCGCTTGACCCCAGCGAGGGTCTTGTGGCAGCGGCTAATTATTCAACCGGGAATATAGCGCTATATACGCTAGAAAATGCAGCTACGTTTAGTGATGATGTGCAGGTAAAACAACATGAAAGTGGCACTTCTTTAGCATCTAATGAAACCACTCCCAAGGCACACTTTGTTACCTTTGATGCCCAAGGAAAGTACCTTTATGCAGTAGATCTGGGGCTAGACCAAGTACTGTCGTATCCGGTAGATGCCCATGGAAATTTGGGAAATGCACAGGTGGCATTGCAATTAGATCAGGGCGATGGGCCGCGCCATTTGGTGTTTCACCCTACTAGGGATTTGGTTTTCGTGGTAAACGAATTGTCTAGCACCGTGGTTTCGGCTCAGGTTGACAGCACTTCGGGTATTTTTAAAAAAATAGAAAAAATAAGCACTTTGCCCGAAACTTTTACAGATCAAAGCTTTTGTGCCGATATTCATATCACCGCCAATGGCAACTTCCTTTATGCTTCCAATCGAGGTCATAATAGCATTGCCATTTTTAAAGTGGGCGAAAACGGATCCTTAGAACTATTAGGCACGGAGGCCGTGCGCGGCGATTGGCCTCGGAATTTTACGCTAACCCCGGGAGATACGCATATGCTGGTGGCCAATCAAAAATCCAATAATATCACTGTTTTTAAGGTCGATGCACTAACCGGACAACTTCACTTTACAGGCCAGGAAATAACCGTAGAACAACCCGTTTGCATACAATTTTAATTAGCTATAACAAGCCTTGGATATATAGAAATAGAAGATAAAAAACGTTCTTTATGCTAGGCAATGTGCTATAATTGAACCAAGCGCAAATCAGCCTTTTCATTCCGCACCGCACATGGCGAAACTATTCGATTACACCTGAAGGCTCTGTCCTTTAAAGGTTTTATCGTTTCCTTTTAAATTTTAACATTTCAAATATAGGTTTATTTCGTTTATTTCGTTTATTATTGTAAAAAAGAAAACTATTAAACAAAATGGAAACTTTTAATAACGTTAACAAAGCTTCAAAAGAAGAGCAAAAGGTTGCGATGCAATCATGTGATGTTCTTTCTTCTGTTATTAAAGAATTAAAATCTAACAATCCTGAAATTGAGATAGATGAGACTCAAGAAAGAATTAAAATTCCATTAAGCGCATTGAAACTTTTAGGAGATATTTTAGAAGCAATGAGTAAAGGGAAACCATTTTCTTTGGTGCCCATTGCTACTGAAGTTACCACGCAAAAAGCAGCTGAAATTCTTGGTTGTTCAAGACCTCATCTGGTTAAACTTTTAGAGGAAGGAAAAATAGATTTCACAAAGGTTGGCAAACATCGTAGGATCAAGTTTGAAGATGTAATGAAACACAAAAGAAAAATGAAAGAAGTGCAGAAAAAGCATATTATTGGAATTATGCAGTCTGATGAAGAAATCGGATTGTATGATACATAGTGTTCGCTTTATTGGTGTCTTAGATACAAATGTGATTTATCCGATTGAGATAAGAGATTTGCTTTTTTGGTTTGCGCATTATGATTTATATACTCCAAAATGGAGTGAACATATTTTTAATGAATGGATGGATGTTATGAGAAGAAAAGGGGTTTCAGAAGAAGAAATTATCAAACGTATTACGAAGGCAAACTTGGCGTTTCCTGATGCTTTCGTGCCAAACTATTCGGGGCTTATTTCTGGTTTGGAATTACCTGACAAAAAAGATTGTCATGTTCTGGCAGCCGCAATCAAAACGAATGCTAACGTAATTGTCACGAATAACATAAAAGATTTTCCGAAAGAATATTTATCTTCTTTTGGACTTTCTGCCAAAACTGCTGATGATTTCTTAACTGATATTATTGATTTAAACCCTGAAGAATCCATAAATGCATTTAAAGAAATGGTTCTATATCGGAGAAATCCTGATTTGGATGAGTTTGAAGTCTTGGATATACTCAGAAATATAGGATTGAAAGATACTGCTGACTTTTTGCATTCACAACTTTGAGCAAATTAATGATTACAAACATATAAAAACCACATGGTAGATACATTATTTTTAGCATTGCGCAACTACGAGAATGAAGGAATCGATTCTATGGATTGGGCAGAATGGGCCGGAACGGATATTGAGGAAAAAATTGTTTCTTGTTTAACTTTAGAGCATTGGATTGAAATTAAGGGTCGCATTTCCGGACAATCAGATCATTTTAAATCCCTTTTAATTTCGGTGATCGCTTTAAATGATGTTGCGCTCGCTCCTGTGCAACTTTCGATATTACGAAATTTTGTGCTTCACGAGAATACGGACGTTGCTTTCGAAGCTTTACGAAAAATAACCTTTGGATTTGTCACTTCGGGAAGAGACTACGAGACCGAAGCCCTCTTTCATAAGAAGGCTCTTAAAGGTGTTTTTTCGAGTTTGGAAAGACATCAATTCGCGCAGACCTATTTTGATGAGGATTTTAAAGAGAAAGCCAAAGAAATCGCAACGGACTGTGCTGATTTTTACAAGGACGAAATCCGTACCTTTTTAAGTATAATTTCCGAGAAGGATAGTTTCTAAATTCAACTTTTTCTTATAAACATATAAAGAAGCAAGTACAAATACCTAATTCTTCACCTTAAAAAACACAAAAGAATTATTCTAGTTCTAAAGCAGCACAATATTAGCATAAGCATGACAAATATCATTTGATTTTGACCCTATAGTATTTATCTTCAAGGGATTAATACGTACTGCCATGCAACTCAAGAAGCACCCAAAGGCCGATTTAAACCGCTATCGAGGTTTATTCTTCGCTATAGGACTTGTTGTTTCGCTTTTTATAACTTGGCGGGCTTTAGAATACAAATCCTACCCTTCCCCAATTTCGGTTGTCCCGCAGATAGCACCCATAGATGAACTCACGGAAGAGGTTTCCCCTTCAGATGTTAGCATCGTAACACCACCACCGGATGTGCCTCTTACTCCAGAAATTATAACCGTTGTGGAAGATATAGAAGATGTCGAAGAAACAGTGATTCAGAGTACAGAATCCAATCAGGAAGCCGTTGTAGATACCCGCGTCATACACGTAGAAGACATTGTTTTGGCAGAGGAGGATGAAGAAGTTTTTGTACCCTTTGCCGTGGTAGAGGAGGCACCTGTTTTTCCCGGCTGTGAAGCGCTACCTAAAGCCGACAGAAAGACATGTTTTAACGCAAAAATACGAGAACATGTGAAAACGCATTTTAAATATCCGGAAGGCGCTTTGGAGCTTGGAATACAAGGAAAGGTATATGTACAGTTTAGCATAAACGCACAAGGTTATATACAGCATATAAAGACCCGAGGGCCCGACAAATCTCTTGAAAACGAAGCCAAACGAATTATTGCCCTGCTCCCACAAATGAAACCCGGGTTACAGCGCGGCAAGGCGGTTAGTGTACCCTATAGTTTGCCCATAACTTTTAGAATGATGTAATGCCTTATGATACAGAACTTTTATACTCCTTTAAAGGTCGTGGCCCTTCCAGTAAAATGCGAACTACCTGTAGCGTGCCATCTTCTTTCGTTGCAATTTGCCATTTTATGAGGGCTATAGTGCCGTCTGCGATCTCAATACCTGTAATACTTCTTGGATGCACACAGCTTCCATCATTAAAAAAGGGGATTTCTCCCGGAGCAGGAAATCGAGGGCGATGGGTATGACCCACAATAGTGAGCGTTAGCCGGTTTAGCAAAATCCATTTTTTTATACGTTTTTCAATCCTTATGAGTTCTTTGTAGTTTTTTGCCGGACTAGTAGGATCTGCAATGCCCCAAACCTGAAGGGGTTTCCAAAGAATTCGCACTAAAAATCGCCCCCATCGCCAAAAGGTATAGTTCCACCAGTCAGCTTGGTGACCGTGCGTTAAAAACAACTCTTGGCCACTCTCTTTGTGTTTAAGTACGATAGCTTCATGATACGTAATATCTTTAAAAAGTTCCTTAACATCATTATCTATCGGTTCAAAATAATGGGATAGGTTCTTTTTTACGTAATCCGGATCTTTGTACACCATGTCATGATTACCCCATATCATGTGCAGTCGCCCTTGCTGGTGATACCGTTTCAATAATTGAAATACATTTTTATGGGCTTCAAAAATACTTTCGAAATTCAAATTTTCCCATAGTTCGTCGCCATCACCAAGTTCTACATAGGTATAATTTTCGGTGAAATAATGTGTCAACGCATGGAAATAGATATTTCTGTTATTAGCAAAATCGTCGGCAAAACTATTATCCCCCCTATGACAATCACTAAACAGAATAAATTTTGAAGAATCATCAAAAGGCACAACAAGTGCATTTTTAAAAGCTCTGGACAACCTAAAATTAGAAGACATGGTAAAAATTTGTTTAAATATCTAAAAAAGTATCCAATTTGATTCCTTTGGCGGGGACAAAAAAAATGATTATTCTTTTGTAATTTTGAAACCGGAAATCGGACTTAGTTTGTACAACAGCCCATACCCTGACCCAATGGTACAGGATGGTGCACAATTAAAAAGACTGTACACGGCGCCCCTCTCGAAATTACGGGATCGGAAGTAAAGCAGAAAGCCCTATAATTAGGGGGAGGATTTTTTGTAAATGAAACACCCATGTAAAAAAATTGCAGACAGGGCAATGATTCTTTGGGGTGTTCCATGTGACCATTGAAAATCAATACATATAATCACATGAAACAAAACTACGACGAAATAGAATTACCTATAAAACAACTCATTAGCTTTAATAAGTTAGTAGAGCGATACGAACATTTGGCCAAGGGCAGTGATGTGTTTTGGAGTAGAAGGGCACGCCATATACTAGAGATGCAAGCGCCCTATCCTGAACTTCGCGAAGGCTTTACCGATCTGCGGATACTAGATACGCATGCCGATGTTATTCGTGTTATCTTACAAGATACCTTTTCCGAATTGTTGCAGGAGAATGAGATAAAGGTGGCTGCGCTTCCTTATAACAATGTCATTTTTAACGGATCTAAGCGTTTTCAACAAATTCTTGCAGAAGCCGGTCCCAATTTTGAACCAAAGATTAGCAATCAAGAGCACGGTCCGGACTATATTATGGCCTGTACCGTAATTCTAAATTTTTACTATGGCTATAAATTGGATTTTAAAAGACCATACTTTTATAGCATCCCCGATAGAAATGGGGTAACAAGGCATTATCGCATCTTGTATAACGCCGATTTTATGGAAATACTTCCTACCGAGAAAGCTATACCGCTTACTCCGGAAGATATTGATGAATTATTAGAAAATCAAGATAATTTAGCCCTTTGGAAGGAAAAATTCCCACCGGGAAGCTATATCGCCAGAGGATTTGTAATATCAAATATGTTTGATGTTACCGCAGAACATTCCATTTCGGAAATAAAATCGAGTTTAATTGCCAATAGCAAATGGCGCAATGAGAATTTTTTAAAAAATATTGAGGAAACCTTTCGGTCGTTCTTTGCCATGCCCGATATTAAAGTAGGTTTTGCCGTATACAACCCTAAATTAGACAGCTTTGAACGAGCGCACGATAAGGATATGGATAGTTATCTTTTGTGCGACTCTGAAACCGATGGCTGTCATAAGCTTTTATGCAATTCCTCTTATGACACCTTGCTGCATCAACAAAAGTTCTATATTATCACCGATGTAGAAAAATACTATGAACTTTCCCAAGGGAAAGCACCCTATAAAAATCTGTTCCAAAAAGGGGTCAAGAGTGCTATTTTTGCGCCTGTGGTACAAGAAGGTCAATTACTTGGGGTTTTAGAACTGGTTTCCAAAAAAGTAAACGCTCTTAATAGTATTAATGCTACCAAGCTGTTAGATGTAATGCCCTTTATAGCATCGGCGGTACAGCGTAGTAAAATAGAAGAAGAAAATTTAATCGACGCTATTATACAAAAGGAGTGCACCTCGGTACACCCGGCGGTATATTGGCATTTTCAGCAAGAGGCCAAACGATTCATCCTAGAGGAACAAGGTGGTGGCCAACCCTCTTTTAAGGAAATTGCGTTTAAAAATGTATACCCTCTTTACGGACAAACCGATATTTCCGGTTCTTCTCAGGCGCGAAACAAGGCCATACAGCGCGATTTAATGATTGAACTGTCTGAAATAAACCATATTTTGTCAACAGCATGGCATAATTACAAGCTGCCCGTATACGAGGAGCTCATGTTTAGGGTAGGCAATCATATTGATGCTATTAAAGAAGTGCTGCACACCAATAGTGAACAGGCTATTTTTGACTTTGTAAAAGATGAAATCAATCCTGTCTTTGAGCATTTGAAAGACATGGATGAGACAATCAGAGAAATGATTGAAACCTATGAATCGCATATCGACTCAGGAACAGAATCTTATTACGACCACAGACGGAATTACGATGAAAGTGTAATGCTGATCAATAAAAAGCTGGCGTCCATCTTAGATAAAAGACAGGTTGAAGCCCAAGCCATGTATCCTCATTATTTCGAGCGTTTTAAAACGGATGGGGTAGAACACAATATGTATATTGGGAATGCCATCACTCAAAAAAACGATTTTAACCCGTTGTTCATTAACAATTTAAGATTATGGCAATTGCAGGTAATTTGCGAAATGGAAAATGCCTACTATACGTTAAAATCAAAACTACCCATTCAATTAGATGTAACCTCTTTGATTCTGGTGTACAATACCTCCTTGTCTATCCGTTTTAGAATGGATGAAAAACGATTTGATGTCGATGGTACGTACAACGCCAGGTATGAAGTGATCAAAAAAAGAATAGACAAGTCGTACATTAAAGGAACTACAGAACGACTTTCGCAACCCGGAAAATTAGCCATTGTCTATTCCCAAAAAAAAGACGAATTAGAATACCTGCGCTATATTCAATTTTTAAAGGCCAAGGGCTATTTGGGCAACCACCTGGAGATTGTAGAATTAGATGGATTGCAGGGCGTTAGTGGTTTAAAAGCCATCCGTGTAGAAATTTTGTATAGCCTAAGTGATGCGGATAACAAAGTGACCGCTAAGACCTATAGCTATCAAGATTTAATGGACGAATTAAAGTTTTGAATAAAAAATTTCTTGAAACTGACTATCCCCGAGGCAAGTCATAGGGGTATTTCGCCAGTTTCATTTTGGCCTTTGGGCCAAAAACCGAAATTTTGTATTTTTCACCTCACCCGGAACTGCAAAAAGACAGTTCCGACCTCTCCAAAGGAGAGGTAAATAGGAAACCCCGACCCAAGGGTCGGGGAATCTTTAGATTGAAGGGTATTACAAAATTCGAACAGGGCCAAAATATTTAAATGCAATCCCAAAAGAGATGACCGATACAATAATCCCTGTCATGAAAATGGTATAGGTTATTCGCAAAATCCGATATTTTCGATCTAAAACCTTGCCTAAAAAATAAAGATCTTTTATTAAAGATTTGTACACATATTCCTGATCCTTTATTAATTCCTGAATAGCCCATTCATATTCGGAAAGTCCCATTTTATGAAAATTTCCAAAAAACAATAGATTCACATTACGATTTACTACATCCTCCTTGGTAAACTCGCCTCGGGTTACATTAGGACGCGTGGCCAAAATGGATAGTACCATAGAAATGGTGCTGAAAACGATAAAAATAATCGTGGGGTAAATTAAATAATTGTTCGAAGGATTGTCTAATTTCGGAATAAGATTGGCCAGTACCAAAGAAATGATAATGGCGTTTACCGAGAGTAAGATATTGGCTTTTGTATCTGCAATATCACTCAGTTTTAAATGGTTTCGCATGGTTACCCGAAACATGGTTTGTATGCCTCGTTCCGGACTTTCATTCTTTAATTTTACTTTTAGCTTTTCCTTTTTAATCAGTTTTTTGGTTGCAGCTTCCGTTTTTTCAAGAATTTTTAAGTTCTGCTGTTTTCCTTCTTCCCAGTTTGTTTTGGCAAATTCTGTGTAAAAACGGTGATCTTCGCGAAACATTTTGATATTTTCTTTGCGCCATTCCCTTGGACTGTACGATGCAATTCCCAAAAGATCCAACTCTTGTCGCAAAAGCTCGGAAGTTTCCAAATAACTCTTTTTTGCCAAATGCGACGAATCGGCATCTTTTATAATCTCCTGTAGCAATCCTTTAGGTTCATGACGGTGTTTGGTGGCCATAATTAAAGCACATATCCGCTCAATGGCCTCTGTTGTGTATCCTTGGGAAGTCAAAAATTCACTCGCTAAGGAACAACTGCTTTTTTCATGCGCTTCGTGGCCTTTGATATAACCAATATCATGAAGCCACGTAGCTAAGAGTAATTCTTCCCTTTCTTTTCCGCTTAAATTATAAAAATTGATGAATTCTTCCGTATTTTTAACAACCCGCTGCGTATGTCTTAGATTATGGTAAAGGTATTTGGCATCCAAATTTTCGGTCAATAATTTGACTACGTACGTTTTAGTTTTTTCAATGATTTCCGACATAAGAACTAAATTAGATTAATCCAAGTTACAAAAATTTATAGTCAACCTGTCAAGTTGCATGCCCCGAATGGCTTTTTTAGTGAGATTCATAATCTCGCATTCTTTAAAATACACGCAAAAATTTAATTATCAATAGTTTACAGACGCTATGTCACAAAAACAATATTATCTAGTTATCCTAATTTCCTTTTTATTTCTGGGTTGCGCTACGTACCACTCCAAGATGGCAACACCAATGCCGCCGCAAACAAATAGTCGTAGTTCGGAACCATTACATACGTTTTATTTAATTGGTGACGCCGGGCTATCGCCTATGGACTCTATAAACGAAGCCCTACAAATCTTTAGAAAAAAATTAGAAGATGCAGACAGCAACAGCACCGCATTGTTTTTAGGAGATAATATTTATCCGGCAGGCTTACCCGATAAAAAGGATGCTCCCAAAGAGTATGCCTTGGCCAAAAATCATCTGGACGCACAATTAAAAACATTAGAGGGTTTTAAAGGGAAGCCTATTTTTATTCCGGGCAACCATGATTGGTATGCTAACGGACTGAAAGGATTAGAACGACAACAGGAATACCTACAGAAAAGATTGGGGAAAAAAAATACGTTTCTTCCGGAAGATGGTTGCCCCATTACCGTGCTAGACATCAATGACGATATCGCCGTTATTTTCTTAGACACAGAATGGTATTTAACAAACTGGGATAAGCATCCTACCATGAATGATGAATGCGATATAAAAAGCCGGGAAAAATTTATGTTAGAATTAGAAGATAAGATAAAAGACAATCGCGATAAGACCACACTAATCGCCATGCATCACCCGATGTTCAGTTATGGCAATCACGGAGGTGAATTCTCTTTAAAACAACAATTATACCCGGGTCACAACACGGTTCCTTTGCCCATTTTAGGCTCAATCATTAACGTCCTTAGAGAAACGACCGGGGCTTCGCGAACCGATCTTAATAACGTCCGCTACCGCGAACTTAAGAACAGATTAGTTACTTTGGCTCAATATTCCGAAAGAGTCATTTTGGTTTCGGGTCATGAGCATACATTGCAATATATTGTTGAAAATAACACCCCGCAAATTGTAAGCGGAGCAGGTGCCAAAAAAGGACCGGTACGTTTATTGAACGGTAGTCGATTTGCTTCTGGGCAAATGGGGTACGCTGTTTTAGAAATTTATGCGGATGGAGCCTCTGATATTGTATTCTACGGTGTTGGCGAAGATGGTAATGAACAGCTATTGTTTCGGGACGAAGTGCTTCCGGCCACTAAAAAAACCATTGTACAGGCGTATCCAAACACATTTCCTAAGGCAGTAAAAGCCACAATATACACACCAAATGAGATCGATAAATCTGGTTTTCACACCTATTTTTGGGGCGACCGCTACCGAAAATACTACGGCATGGAAGTGGAAGCGCCAACCGTAGATCTCGATACGCTTTTTGGAGGTCTCGTACCCTTACACAAGGGTGGCGGTAATCAATCTAAATCCTTACGCCTTGGGCATAAATCCGGCAAGGAGTATGTAATGCGAGCCGTTCGTAAAAGTGCCGAGAGGTATTTGCAAGCCGTGGCTTTTAAAGAACAATACATTATTGGTGATTTCAAGAACACCTATACGGAAGGTTTGTTATTAGACTTTTATACAGGGGCACATCCTTATGGATTACTTACCATTCCCAAATTATCGGCAGCACTCGGCATTTACCACACCAATCCCAAGTTGTACTACATACCCAAACAAAAAGCTTTAAAAGAATTTAATGCAGAATTTGGTGACGAACTTTATTATTTGGAAGAGCAGGTGTCTGACGGTCATGGCACATTGGCTAGCTTTGGATATATGGAAGAAATTAAAAATACGGACAAAGTATTAGAAAATATTAGAGAAGACGAAAAATATCGAATTGATCAGCGTGCCTATCTAAGAGCGCGCCTTTTTGATATGGCTCTGGGCGATTGGGATCGCCATGTAGATCAGTGGCGTTGGGGAGAGTATGAAGACAAAGAGAGCGGTACTATTATTTACAAACCTATTCCAAGAGACAGGGACCAGGTTTATTCCAGATGGGGAGACGGTGCGTTTATGAATCTCGCTACCCGCATTAGTCCTCCACTACGCATTTTCGAGGGTTTTCATGAAGAAATCAGAAATGTAAAAGGATATAACTCTTCTCCCCTAACCTATGCCTTAGACCTTATTGCCCTATCGGAAACTACGCGTAGTGAGTGGCTTGATGAAGCCAATTTTATTAAGGAAAAATTGACAATGCAGGTCATAGATGACGCTTTTGAAGCGTTGCCTGCAGAAGTAAATGATACCACCGCACATGAATTGAAACAAATCTTATGGGCCAGAAAGAAATCCATAGCGAAAACCGCATTAACTTATTTCAAAATTTTGAACAAATACGCCATAGTAACGGGTACAGATAAAGACGACTGGTTTCAAATAAATCCAATTTCAAAAAATGAAATAGAAGTGGTAGGATATAGGATCATTAAGGGAATAAAGGATACCGAATTTTTCAGAAAAACCTATACTTCTAAAGAAACGAAAGAAATTTGGGTTTATGGGTTAGATGATACAGATCATTTTGAAATGCAGAAAGCGAACCGAACCGGCATAAAAATACGATTGATTGGAGGGCAAAACAACGACACTTATGATTTGCCTGTAGGACATAAAACCGTGGTCTATGATTACAAGACCAAAAAAAATACCTTTGTAAATACAGAAGGTGCCCGAGTAGTCCTTACCGATGATTATGAAACCAACACCTATAGACCTTTGCAAATTCGAAGTTCTAACAATCAAGTGGTGCCCGCTATCGGCTTTAATCCGGATGATGGGGTTAGATTGGGGCTAACCAATACGTACACGTTTAATGGTTTTAGGCAAAATCCGTTTACTCAGCAACACACCTTTAGTGCCTTATTTTATTTTGCCACCAATGGCATTGATCTTACATACAAAGGGGAATTTGCCAACTTATCTGAAAATCTAAACTTGGAAATAGGTGCGCGGTTTACCAGCCCCAATTTTAGTGTTAATTTCTTTGGATTTGGCAATGAAACAGAAAATTTTGACGATGATCTTGGACTCGATTTTAACCGAGTGCGCATACAAACCTGGCAATTAACACCTTCCTTGGTTTGGCGCGGACAAATGGGCGGAAAGCTTAGGCTGGGTTTTGTAGCCGAAACTATTGAGGTAGAAGAAACCGAAGATCGGTTTATTAATACGTTTTATTTAGAAAATGGCGCAGATAGCAGAAAGAGCTTTTTAGGTAGCGAAGTGGCCTATTCCTTTGCCAATGCCGACAGCAAAGCCTTCCCAACCAAAGGAATGTCGGCCTCCTTGTTGTTGGGCTATAAGGCGCTAATAGGAGAAGGCGAACAAAGTTTTGGGTATGTAGTACCCAGCTTTTCCATAGATTATAAATTGGCGCCGGATGGCCGATTGGTGCTTGCCTCCAAGTGGAAAGGACATATCAACATTGGCGATGGTTTCGAATTTTACCAAGGTGCCAGTATTGGTGGGTTCGATGGCTTGCGCGGATTTCGAAATCAACGCTTTACCGGAAAAAGATCGTACTATCAGAATACCGACATCCGCTATAGTTTGCGAAGAATGCGTACAGAAATAGTACCGGTTACGCTGGGTCTTTACGGCGGTTTCGACTATGGGCGGGTTTGGCAACCTAATTTGGAATCTAAGATTTGGCATACCTCCTATGGAGGCGGATTTTTTGTGAATGGTGCAGATTTGCTTTCGGCTAACTTCGGATTATTTGGCAGTGATGATGGGTTGCGATTTTTCTTTGGCTTGGGCTTTGGATTTTAGTACCCATAGTACCTAAAATACATTATTTTTTAAGCGTATACGTATATAAATTACCGCCATGAGGCCCTATGCGTTCATCGGAAAGTAGCAAGGTAGAATCATTTAAAAACCGTATCGCCTCTAATTGGCTTGCAGTTTGTAAGTCTATTGTGCGCTGTGTTCCGGTATTAAAATCAGCTTCGTTAAAATCGGTATATACCCAAAGTATCCCGTTTCCCAGTAGCACTACGGTTTTTTCATCCGGAGATATGTCTGCCCCGGTAACCTTACACCTATTTTCATCGAGACAAGTAGTTATTTTTCCTATGCGTTTTGCTTTGTGATTTCCTATAGCGGCTGGTATTTTGTACACAAAAGCCTCACCGGTAAAGGGTTTTGATCTATTTTTGGTAATAAGAAACAGGTGATCTTTATGGTGAAAAAGAGCTTCTGCATCATAGCGTAAATGTTTCTTTTTGGGTGGAAATTTTTTCTGTTCCGGATACCAAAATTCAATTTTTTCGGCTGCTATTTTAGCTCCTTTTTCATGCGTTGGATTACCTACTTTGTAAATAACGAGATCTTTGCGCGAATTGTTATTATTGCCGGTATCTGCAATATATAAATTACCTTCCTTATCTTGAGCAAGATCTTCCCAATCTTTGTTAGTAGCACCTTTAACCAATAGCGTCCTAAGAATGTTGCCCTGAAAGTCTACCTGGTACATTTCGGGCTTGTTGCCACTATCTTCAATAAGCCAGACCGTGTTATCTCCGTAGGCAGCCATCCCCGAATTTTCTTTAAGCATGGAAGGTAGGTCTGCTACTATTTGCAACTGCCCGTAATTAGAACACGAACACAATAGAATAACACTACTCAGAAGGATGGAAAATTTATTCATCTTAGGGTTTTAGAGGTAAGAAAATCTCGGCTTTCCAGTTGAGCTCATCACCGCCATAATTCGGATTGTTGTAAAATATTTCAACAGGAGCGTTTTCAACCTCATACCCCTTTTCTTTGGCATAATCAAGTAAGGCATACCAAGCTCTGTCAGATGTAACGTAATTTCCGTTATAGATTGCCTTTAAAGCTTTTCGGCCTTTAAGATTTTTATATTTAATTTCGGGGTGATATGGCAGGCTGTCTCCTTTTAGAATAGGAAAACAGAAATCGAAAATGATACTATCGTTTTCCATATCCCATCGAGTCACTTCTATCCTTGGCGGACCATTGGGTTCAATATTGTTATTTGCTACAATCTGATTTAAGAGCGGATAGTCATGCATCATTTTTTTTGCCTTTTCTATCTGTAATCCTTTTTGAGATACATAAACGCAAAACGTGGGACTCAGCATGTCCTCACCAACGATGGTCACCTTAAAATTATCCAAATGTCCTTTTAACTTTTTATGAAAATCATACAAAGTGTTTTTTGTGCGCTTTTCAAAAACAGGTTCAGAGAACGGAAGAAAAATACGATTATAAAGGGAGTTGTCAATATCTTTTACGAAGATATTTACTCGGGTGAGGGAGTCGTTTAGTCGTTTTATTTCCCATTTATAGCGGTGTATGGAGTCGTTAAAATTAAATTGCTGGGTTATGTTATTTTTATTTTTTGGGTCGATAAACTTTGCGTTTTCCAAATCGGCACCCCATTGTTTAATACTTTGTTCTATGGTTCCCGGACTAGCTATTACAGAAAATCCGACCAAATAATCATAAGGTTTTAAAAATAAATACCAAATAAGGCTTATTGCTACTACTACCAACAGGCTATACAGCACAATTTTTTTCATACGTTTTACTAATTGGAGACTAGATTCGTGTTCTTTTCCATTTGTAATTTGCTAACCACAAAATCGCCCAAATCTCGCCCTTGTTTTACGCCTACCTCTACTGCGGCGCGGTAGTGAATGCCACCATACATTCTACTGATGGCTGCTTCGTCGGCCGCCTCTTTAAAAGAAGCAAAGGAACGAATGGGCAGTCCGTAAGGAATTTCAGTATCGTCATCAAAGGCGAAATTATCGCCAAAAATACTGGTTAATGCGGTTGATGCCGCACCGGATACCACGCTATGACCGCTGGTGTACTCCGGAAATGGAGGTGTTTGCAGCACAGGTTGCCAGTTGTCATCTATATGCTGGTTTATTAGTGTTTCGGGCCGTATGAGGTTGCTCCGATATTTTTCATCCCAGCAGCTTATAAAAGCATCCGCAATAGCGATGGCTGTTTTTGTTTGGGCATAGATCGTTCGATCAAAATCAGCATTGGTTTTTATACAGGCTATTTTTGAAATTCCCATCCAATGTGCGCCCGGTGTAATTTTTTTAGTAGCAAACATTAAATGCCCCCTATTTACTGACACATAGGGGTTACAGTCCCAGAATTGTGCAATTGCAATTTCTTCGGAGTCATCACCTTTTTGGGTAATTTCCATACTTATGTCATATACTTCTTGAATTTCTTTATAAAATACAGAACCCTTTTCCATAGAAAACGGTGGTGGTGGTTCGGGTTTAAATTGTGCCGCAGAATCGAGCAAAAAAGGTCTAATTTTATTCCAATGCGGTTCAATACCGTCCATATAAGCCGGTGGCGTGGGTTGCCATCGGGAGGGGTTGTCCGAATCTACTGTAAATTTTGGCATCGTCCTTGTTTGCTTGTAGTTATCCTTATCCATCCATTCCCCAATGTGGGCTGCTACTTGAAGGCCATAATCCTTGGAAACTGCAAAAAGCTTTGGGTTTTTAGGTTCCCAAACCCCGTACAAACTATCTCGAAACGTTTCCAACCGTTGTTCTGAAAAGATCAACTGCTTGCTCAACTCCATATGCGCCACCAGTGCTGCTAAAGGATAGTTTATTTGGGTTCCGGCAGCAGGTTTCGGAATGGGTGAAAGCCCTGATACTTGACCTTCTAGAGACGCATATGCTTCGTTTTCTAAAGCTACAATTTCGTATGCAGCGATATTGGGATATACATAGACCCTACTTGCCACAGGGGGCGAAAAGATATCATGAATCATGATTTCGGTAACCTTGTCTACCGCAGTATGGTATTGTGCCGGGGTAATGTCTATGGCCTCGTTTCGTTCTGGTGCTCTGCAGGAAGCGAGTACTGCGATTGCGATGATGATACAATAATTTTTCATGTGTTTCTATTTATTTTATTAAATCGGTGATGCTTCGACTGCGCTCAGCACAGGAATAGAACTCGCCAAAAATCATTCTCTTGAGTGTTACCCCTTTTAGCACGGCTTGTTTCATGACACTTTACTTTAGTGTTCTAAGAGGTATACCTGTACTTTGTCGTTGTTGACGGTTACCAACAGGTAATTTGTGTTATTTAAGGTAATCATATTTAAATGACGGACCGACTTATGTGCTAATTCCAGCCCAATTTTATGCCCTAAAATTACGGAATTCTGATCTTTTACTAGTGCACCCGGAAAAGAATCGAACCTGCCATGGAGTGGTTTCACCCCAAAATAGTTTCCGGCCGCCAGTACGTCTTCTTTGCCATCTCCATCAAAATCATATTTCACAAAAGCCGTTATGGGCGACACTTGTAATTCGGGCTGAAAGGGCACAAAAGTGAATTTTCCATCTTCATTTTTTAAAAAGCCCGATCGTATTTCGTTGACGGTAAATAAAGTAGCCTGATCCAATTGTTTTTTGTTGAAAATTTCCTCTACGACTTTTCCAGCAAAGCTTTTATGAGTGTTAAATTTCTTTTTTAACCATTGCATTTGCCCAGAAAGATTTTCAAAATCTTCTAAAGGATAGTAGCCTCCTTTTTTATGTATAGCCACCACGGTTTCCGAGTTACCGTTTCCATCGAAGTCCGAATAATACATTTTTAAGGGGGTTTTTTCCGAAGCCCTAAATTTTGAGTTTGTCCCCCAGTTGCCAAGAAGAAGATCCATATCGCCATCCTGATCTATATCGAAAGTAATGATACGTTGCCAAAGTCCATTTAGCGGTTGTCGTAAAACATTGGTCAGAACAAGCTTGCCATTATTATTCTTAAAAAATTTTGGCGACATCCATTCTCCAACAACAATTAAATCCTTAACCCCATCGCCATCAAAATCTTCCCAAACCGCATCGGTTACCATACCCAACTTTTTAAAATCGGAATTTTCTACAATAGAAAAATGCCCTTGATTATTTTCTAAAAGAAAGGATTCAGGTAGTTTACCATAATCACCGGACACCATTTGATTGCCTACAAAAACATCCACAAAGCCGTCTCCGTTAAAATCAAAAGGTGCTAAAACCGAAGCGTTTTCAAAATATTCAGGAAACTCTGAAGCAACAAAAATACCATCTTTTTGCAGAAAGTAGCTGTCCTTTAAAGGATCCATGCGACCATAAAAATCGGCACCACCCGTTCCTATAAGGATATCATTTTGACCATTTAGGTCAAAGTCCCCTATAAGTGCAATAACGTCTTCAGTAATAGCGTTTTTTTCTATTTCGGGCATTGGAAATGCCTCAAAGACGGAGTCCTTTTGAACATAAACCTTAGCGGGAATAAATTTAGATCCTCCAAAGAAAACATCAACTTTTTCATCATTATTGAGGTCGCCAAGAGCGGTAGCAGGGCCACGATCTGAGAATTGGAAGGGAATCAGCGGCTGCCGATTAAAATCTACATAGCCGTCTTCAACATGGCTATAATCAATTCCAAGAGTATGATTTACTTTTGAAAAAAGTTTTTTAGTGGTAGTAGAAAGCGTAGTATAGTTAAAAGGCGCGACGTTTTCGGGCGACAGCGTAAGCGTTTGGTTTACGGCTACATTCCGAATAACCTGAAAGGAACGATCTGGCCATACAATTTTGATAGAATCTACCTCGCTTTCTGTGCCATAACCAAAATGAATTATTGGTTCTGAGGATGCCTGAAAACCTCTTGTGGTATATAATTCTTTGTATTGCAATATACCCTTATGATAAGAAAATACTTTGGTTCCAATTCCAAAAGTATTTTTACCTGCTAGGGAAAATTTAAGTTTTAGATAATTGGCTTGTTTGTTCGTTACATTTTTGTACACGGTCGCAGTATGGTTCACATTGTTTGTAACAATATCCAAATCACCATCGCCATCCAAATCTCCCATTGCGGTGGCTCCCGAAGAATTTATGTCTAAGGAAGCCCATGTTCCGGTTTGGTTGTGAAACGCAAGGTTTCCTATTCCTTGAAAAAATTGATTAGAGGTGTTTCCCCGAGGCATTAGATCTAATGCCTGCTGATCCATAAGCTTGGTGTTATTTATTTTCTTTTGAATTTGTTCGTTAGAAACAAAGTTGATAAAATCAAGGTCGTTGGGTCTCTTTGGGATACCACTGGAAATGAAAATATCCTGTTCTCCATCTTGATTGTAATCCCCAAAGAGCGCACTCCAACTCCAATCTGTTGCAGCTACGCCGCTCAATAAGGCAGTTTCTAGATAAGGGGAATTTTGCTGATTAATATTGAGCATATTCCGGGTGTATTGGTAGTAGTAGCCAAATCTTTCCGTTCTCAGTTTTTGAATTTGAATACTCTCGTCGCCTTGAGAGGCTTTTAAAACGTTTTCATCTTCCGGTAGCATATCTAAAGAGAGTAAATCTGGCCACCCGTCATGGTTAATATCGGCCACATCATTTCCCATAGAAAACTTTGATGTATGGCCAAAGTATTGGCGCAAACTTTCTGTAAAGGTGCCATTACCGTTATTAAGATAATAAAAATCATCTTCATGAAAATCATTGCCTACATAAATATCAGGCCAGCCATCCATATTAAAATCAGCAACCGCAATACCCAAACCATACCCATTTACTCCGCCAAAAATTCCAGCCTCCTCACTTACATCTATAAACTTACCGTTGTCGTTGCGTAAGAGCTTGTCTCCCGTTTGATAATTTCTTTTAAGTCGTTGATCAACTGTGCCATAAGAATCTTGCGTATGCACCGCATGATTAAGTAGGTAAATATCCAAATCGCCATCGCCATCATAGTCAAAAAAAGCGGCAGAGGAACTAAATGAATCATAGTCAAGTTCGTATTTTCCCGCACTTTCTGTAAAAGTAGTATCCCCGTTATTTATATATAGTTCATTATGCCCATTAAATCCATTAATACCTACTACAGCACAAACATAAATATCTAAAAAACCATCCCCATTAACATCTCCCATGATCGCACCAGTGTTCCAACTACTGTTTCCCGTTACTCCTGCACTTTCAGAAATATCTTCAAACTGAAGGTTTCCTTTATTTAAGTAAAGCTTATTTTTTACTTGGTTTCCTGAGAGAAAAATATCGGGCAAACCATCATTATTAATATCTCCAATGGCAACACCTCCTCCATTGTAAAAATAGAGATAATCTAAAATGTTCAGGTTTTCTGTATCGCTTAGTTTATTTATAAATGTAATTCCTGTTTCTTTCGGAGTAGGATTTACAAATAGCCTACCCTCTTTTTTGCCACAACTGGCACAAATTAGTAGAAGCCATGCCGAAAAAAGTATAGATTTATTCATTCAGGGTAAAAATCTTTGGTTTCTCATCGTTAATTGCGGTAATAAAAAACAGTTTTCCGTTTTTATCCAAGAATTTTTGTAAATGCTTCATTTCTCCTTTCACAAAAAAACCACTGCTGTTATAATTCTGCCATTCAAAATTTAAATTTCCATCGCCTAAGAGCACATGACCAAAGCTGGCATCTTGTCTTGAGTACTGGGGTTTGTATTCAAAGTTATTACCGCCCATGAGTAAATCTAAATTACCATCCCCGTTAATATCTGTACATACAATTGCACAAATACAAGATAATTGGGTGCGATAAGGAAGCTCTTTTACAGTAAAATTGCCATTGCCTTCATTTATAGCGATAATGGAAGATGCAATAGTATTAGACTTTTGGATAGATGCATTAAAAACGGCATCGGGAAAAAGTTCTGCCACTGTTTTTTTAGCATATTCCGAGGCCTTTATAGCCTGTTTTTTTAAAGAAACTAATTGGGTGGTCATTTCCTTTTTTTGATGTAGCGGATAGTCTTGTCCATTAAATGATTGCGAAATTATTTGCTCAATGCTGCCATTACCGTCGTAGTCATTTATCCATAATTTCATAGGGGATTCTGTTGTCCCATAATAAGGAACATTTTTTCCTTGATTCCCTAAAATGAGATCCAAGTCTCCGTCATTATCTAAATCTGCGACCTGAACCACGTTCCAAAGACCATGTAGGCTATCTAGGGTAGACGGTAATTTGCGTAAATTTCTGCCTGTGTTTTTATATATTTTTGGGGTTCCCCACTCCGAGGTTATTAGAAGATCCTTTTTGCCATCTCCATCTATGTCTGCCCATTGGGCATCTGTTATCATACCTGCTGTATTGGTGTCATAAGCAAAACGCTCTGTGGCGTTTGTAAAAGTACCGTCTCCATTATTTTGTAAAAATAAATGCTTTGGGTCTACACCGTAGGTGCCTACAACACTTCGGGAACCAACAAAAATATCGGCATAGCCATTCCCATTAAAGTCAAAAGGCGCTATTACTGCTATGTTGTCATTAGTGGTGGGGAAAGTTACTTTTGAAGGACTGAAGTTACCACGACCATTATTAAGATATAATCGAATTCGATATTTTCTTTCCTCTCCCACTTCATTACCTCCGGCGCCCACCATAAGATCTACATCTCCATCATTATCAACGTCAAAAAATACCGCCGCAGTATCTTCATAATCAGCATCTTCTACAAAAACTGGCTGAGAAGTTAGGGCTAATTTTCCGTTTCCTAAATGGGAGTAAAGCATAGCTGATTGCCCTGCTGCGCCCCCAATAAAAACATCTTCGTTGCCGTCGCCATCAATATCTCCTACGGCTAGCGCTGGCCCTTCTTGCGATAATTTTTTGGAGATGAGACCTTCGTAATCAAAATCGCTATAAGTGTTCTCTTGGTGCGTAATTAGTTGATTTTGAGCTATTTCATTTAAAAGTGTTTTTGAGGTGCTTGACTTAATAAACGCAAACTTTTCCAGAGCATCTTCTTGATATAAAGTTAGTGTTTGATTTGCCTTTAAAGCAATTAATTTCTGTGTTTGATCGTTAGGCCAAATAACTCTCAGTGAGTCTATTGTTGCTGTTGCTCCTAACCCAATTGCCATAGTATAATCTACAGAGGACTGAAATCCTCGGGAGGGCATTAATTCTTGAACTATTTCGTTCTCGTTGTAGTATAATTTTACTCTTGTTCCAACACCAAATTTATTGCGGTCTTTTCCTTCAAACCGTAAACGTATAAAATTATTACGGGTCTCTTTATCAGCATTGTTTCGATATATAAATGCCTCCATATTTACATTGTTTACGACCAGATCTAAATCTCCATCATTATCTAAATCTCCATAAGCCGTACCATTGGAAAATCCAGGAAAATGAAGCCCCCATTTTTTGGTGTCATTTTCAAAAGTTAAGTCTCCTTTGTTGCGATAGGCATAATTGGACAAAGGCTTCACAGGCATTTTACTAATAATGGAGTCTATAGATTCCTTTTTGCCCGTAAGGGCCATTTTTTGAATAATTTCATTGGCAAAGAAATCTACAAAATCCAAATCTGTCAGATCATGATTTATACCATTGGTAACATAGATGTCTTTTAGACCATCATTATCCATATCAAAAAATAAGCCTGCCCAGCTCCAGTCGGTTTTGGCTACCCCGCTGTAGTGTGCTATTTCTGAAAAGGTTCCGTTTCCATTGTTGAGTTGTAGTGTATTTTGAATGTATTGTTGAAAAAAGTCTTTACTTTGCTTGAGTTTGAAGATATCATAGCCTTCAAATTCCATAACCGATTTTACCCGTTGATCGCCTTCGGGCAACATATCAGTAATAAAAATATCTACTAGACCGTCATTATTAATGTCTGCAATGTCTATACCCATAGCCGAGAGGCTTAAATGACCTGTACGTTCCTTGATTTCTTCTTTAAATGTTCCATTTTTCTGATTGATGTAGAGGTAATCTCGTTCATAAAAATCATTTGAGACATATATATCTGAGTAACCATCTTCATTAAAGTCTGTAATCATTACTCCCAATCCAAAACCTATTAGGCTTCCGTAAATACCGGCTTCTTCACTTACATCTACAAATTTACCGTTGTCGTTTCTCAAAAGCATATCACCCACACCCTTAAAAATATCGGGGACACCTTCCCAATCCTGTGCCCTAACCTCTCTTTGCGCTGCATAGCCCAAACTGCTTACAGGAATATTACTGTTATTAAGAATATAAGCATCCAAGTCGCCGTCTTTGTCATAGTCAAAAAAAGTAGCGTGCGTAGAAAAGCCCGTGGTAGCAAGATTATACGCATGGGCACTTTCGGTAAAAGTGAGGTCACCATTGTTAATGTACAGGTCATTGTCATGATTGTTGCCTTCCATATTCCCGGCATTACTGACATAGATATCTAGAAAACCATCGCCATTTATGTCTGCCATTACCACACCGGTAGACCATGGCTTATTACCGCTTACCCCTGCAGTTTCCGAAATATCCTCAAAAACAAAGTTTCCTTTATTGAGATACAGTTTATTGGCACCCATATTGGCCGTTAAAAAAATATCTGCCAATCCATCGTTGTTAATGTCTCCTATAGCAACTCCACCACCGTTATAAAAATTGCGATATTTAAAAATGTTAAAATCTTTCTGATTTTTAATTGTATTGATAAAGTCAATTCCGGTACTATCGGAAGACAAAAGTGTAAAAAGCGTATTCGATTCTGGCATAGCGCCGCCTGTTAAGTCACCATTATTCGAAGTGCAAGCGATACCTAAAGTAAGGATAGTGAAAAAGAAAACTCTTTTTTTATTTAAAAAGCAATATATCTCATGCATACTTAGATCGTATTTCATCGTTACTACTTCATCGTTTTATAAAACCTTATGGCTTGAAAAGTTCAACAACTTTTGATGGTCTGTTGTCCTTTCTTTATCAATTCCTTGTTACGTTAGCGATGCACCTTTTTAAGAAAGATAGGTCAGTTATCGTCTAGACTCATTATGAATTCCCTTAAATCAGACTTAAAAAACGAAGTCGCAAGGTACAAAATCCTTACAGAGCAATAGATTAATGAAAAATTAATAAGCCCTAATAATATGCTAAACCGCTTTATTTTATGGGGATTAGTATCCGCATCTATCCTGGATTAAGCGGTGCAGTTCACTAATTTCTAGGCTGTGATTATATAATTCGCAGATTTTACTTTTTTTAATAAATAATCCAATATATTTATGCAACTAAACAAACCAAATTAATAAAATGTTAGGAATTTTTTCTTTTGTAGGCTTTACACTCCTCGTAGCAGTGATATCCTATTTTGCTACCCGAAAAACGGACGAAGGCACCTCTGATGGCTACTTTTTAGGCGGTCGCAGTTTAACGGCCGGAGTCATCGCAGGATCCTTGTTGTTGACCAATCTTTCTACAGAGCAAATTGTGGGGCTCAATGGTAGTGCCTATACCGATGGTCTGTCGGTGATGGCTTGGGAAACCTTGGCAGCCATTGCCATGGTGGTAGCGGCTATTTTTCTACTGCCCAGATATCTAAAAGGAGGCCTTACCACGGTGCCACAGTTTTTAGCCAAGCGTTTCGACGTCATGACAAAAACCATAACTTCCGGTCTTTTTCTAACGGGGTATGTAGTGGTCCTATTGCCGGTAATTCTCTATTCAGGATCCGTAGCAATCAGTGGAATGTTTAATGTTCCCGAGCTTTTGGATGTTTCTAAATCTACGGCTTTAGTGATTTGTATTTGGGGCATAGGCATTATAGGGTCTATATATGCCGTTTTTGGGGGTTTAAAGGCAGTCGCCGTGTCGGATAGCATTAATGCCATAGGTCTTATTATTGGAGGCATTTTAATTCCCGTGTTCGGGTTAATGGCTATTGGAGATGGCAATGTGCTAACAGGACTGGATAATTTGATAGCCGCAAATCCTGAACGATTTGATTCCACTGGAGAAAAAGGTCAGGAAGTCCCTTTTCATACCATTTTTACCGGAATGATGTTGGTACAGCTTTTTTATTGGGGCACCAATCAACAAATTATTCAACGGGCTTTGGGTGCTAAGAACTTGGCTGAGGGTCAAAAAGGCTTATTGTTAGCTTCTTTTCTAAAGATTCTAGGGCCGTTAATTTTGGTCTTACCCGGCATGATCGCCTATCATTATTTTGATGGCGGATTAGCCTCTAGTGATTTGGCTTATCCCGAATTGGTACGAGAGGTGCTGCCAAAGCCGTTGATTGGCTTTTTTGCCGCTGTGCTTTTCGGTGCCATATTAAGTTCGTTCAATAGTGTACTCAACAGTTCGGTTACGTTATTTGGTATAGATATCTATAAACAACATATCAATCCTGAAGCCTCGGAGAAGGTGGTGGTACGCTATGGTAAAATATTCGGTATTTGTTTGGCTTTGGGTGCCATGTTCATAGCACCTTTAATTGAAAACGCAGGAAGCTTATTCAACTATTTACAGGAAATAAACGGGATTTACAGCATTCCTATTTTTACCATCATCGTTATAGGGTATTTAACCAAAAGAGTACCCGCTATTGCTGCAAAAATTGGGATTTTATCCGGTTCCATCTTATACATTATCAGTCAGTTTTGGTTGGGACCAAGCCGGGTTGCAGCGGCTTTAGAGGAGGCAGAAGCGTCCGGAATCACAGACCCGACCGCATTGAAATTGATACAGGCCGATGCCTATCCGCATTATTTAGACATTATGGCAATGCTCTTTGTATTAAATATTGCAATTATGCTCATCATCGGAAAATTTTATCCTCGTAAAGAACCCTTTGTATTAGAATACACCAAACAAGTATCTATAGAACCGTACAAATATGCAAAACAAGTTGGCGCTTTAGTGGTCTTCATCGTAATTGCCATTTACATCTATTTTGCTAAGTAGTGGTTTGGGAGTTTTAATTTGTTAGGTGAAGATGGCTCGTTGAGGTGGGCATTTTAAATTATAAAATAAAAAAGGAACCCATGTAGGGTTCCTTTTTTTAGCAATGTCTGTAGCAAACGTTTAGATATACTGATTTATAATATTTTCAAACAATTCCTGTTTACCGCTTTGCAATTCTAACTCACCATTTTCCTTGGCTATTTCATAAAGATTTTTAAAATCTAATTCGCCCTTTTCAAAAGCAGCACCCTTTCCGGAATCAAAAGAACTGTATCTTTTCTTGCGCAGCGTATCATAAGGTGATGAGGTGATGATTTTATCGGCAATCAATAAAGCACGGGCAAAAATATCGGCTCCGCCAATGTGTGCATGGAACACATCGTCCAGATCGGTCGAATTTCGTCGAATTTTGGCATCAAAATTAATTCCACCTCCTTGCAATCCTCCGGCCTTTAAAAAGACCAACATGGCTTCGGTTACTTCATTGATGTTATTTGGAAATTGATCGGTATCCCATCCGTTTTGATAATCGCCACGGTTTGCATCAATACTTCCCAACATACCGTGCGCAGCCGCAATGGCCATTTCATGTTCCATAGTGTGGCTGGCCAAGGTCGCGTGATTCACTTCCAGATTTAATTTAAAATCGTCTTGCAAACCGTATTGATGCAAAAACCCGATTACGGTAGCAGCATCAAAATCATATTGATGTTTCATAGGTTCCATAGGCTTTGGTTCAATAAAGAAACTTCCTTTAAAACCTTGACTTCGGGCATAATCTCTTGCCAGACCCAGAAATTTACCCATATGATCTAATTCTCTTTTTATATCGGTATTCAAGAGCGACATATACCCTTCTCTTCCTCCCCAAAAAACATAGTTTTCACCGTCCAAGGCTATGGTGGCATCCAAGGCTAATTTTACCTGTCCGGCAGCGCGCGCAAGGACATTAAAATCGGGATTGGTAGCTGCTCCGTTCATGTACCTGGGGTTAGAAAAGCAATTTGCGGTACCCCATAATAGGTTTACACCGGAGGCGTTCTTTTTTTCTTTAATGTAATCTACAATCGTAGCTAATCGTTTCTCCGATTCTGAGAATGTGGCCGCTTCGCGCACCAAATCAAAATCGTGAAAACAGAAATAATCAAAGCCCATTTTGGTAATAAACTCAAAAGCGGCGTCGGCCTTTTCTTTGGCTGCTGTGATAGCGTCTGATGACGAATCCCATTCAAAGTTTTGAGTGCCAGGCCCAAACGGATCGGCACCTACGCCACAGAACGTATGCCAATAGGCAATGGCAAACTTAAAATGTTCCCGCATGGTCTTCCCCGCCACAACCTGATCCGGATTATAATACTTGAAGGCCATGGGATTGTCTGAATCCTTTCCTTCAAATTTTATGTCTCCTATTCCTTTAAAATACTCTTTGTCTCCGATAAGTGCCATAATGTGTGATTGTTTATAATTGTTGTTTAAAATTCGATTTTATAAAAGACTTTCAAAAACCTAGATTCCCGGATCGAACCATGTGCCATCCCTTTACAAGCGTTAATTCTCCTTGGCTAAGGATAGTTTAAAGCCTTATTGTTTGCTCATTAGAAGAACTTGCAGTTCTTTCTTCCATCTTTTATAGGCCAAAAGATAGGGTTCCTTCTTTGCCAAAGGTTTAAAACTTTGTACATAGTCATTTTTCATAATCTGTTCCCCAAAGGTATTAAAATCTCCCTTATGCAATACACAAGCTCTTGCAGCACCGATGGCACCCGTAGTGTTGTAAATTTCGATTTCAGCATCTAACAAGGTAGCAATGGTATTGGAAAATATGTCGGAGCGAAAAAGATTGTCGTTTCCGGCTCGTAACACTCCTGAGGGAATGCCGTCAGATTTCATAATCTCCATACCATATACAAAGGCAAATGCAATGCCTTCTAAAGCTGCCCTACACAAATGCCCTTTATGGTGATTGTTAAGGTTAAGATGAAGTATCCTTGTTCCAAGTTCCGTATTATGAAGCATACGTTCTGCCCCATTGCCAAAAGGAAGTATAACCACCCCGTCTGCCCCAATCGGAATTTCTTGGGCCAAGTCATTCATTTCATCGTAAGATGCAACACCCAAATTATTCAACAGCCATCTGTACTGTATTCCTGAGCCGTTGATACATAGCAATTTACCTATTCTAGGATGATCTTTTCCATGATTTACATGGGCAAAGTTATTTACCCTAGCACTTTCTTTAACAGACATATTGTCTGTGATGGCATACACAACGCCGGAGGTACCACCTGTAGCCGCTATTTCTCCGGGGTTGAAAACATTTAATGACAGCGCATTGTTCGGTTGGTCTCCGGCACGGTATAAAATGGGCGTGCCTTGTGCCAAACCCGATTCTATTGCGCCTTGTTCCGATACATGCCCTTGAATGGAAAATGTATCCACAAGGTTTGGCACGACATCTTCGTTAATCCCATAATAATCTAATACCCATTTTGCGAGGGATTGGGTAGAAAAATCCCACAGAATCCCTTCGGACAATCCAGAAATTGTGGTTGCGATAGCACCACTTAATTTATAGGCGATATAATCCCCGGGGAGCATAAATTTATCAATTTTGGCGTATACCTCAGGTTCATTATCTTTTACCCATTTCAGCTTTGAGGCGGTAAAATTACCCGGAGCGTTCAATAATTTACCAGCACAGGTTTCTTCCCCTAGTGCTTCAACGGCTTCTTGCCCCGTAGCTACCGCTCTACTATCGCACCAGATGATTGCATTTCTAAGTGGTACACCTGTCTCATCTACCACCACAAGACCGTGCATCTGATAAGATATTCCAATACCTACTATATCCGTTGGGTCAATATTATGGTTTTTTATGAGGGTTTGGGTGGCGGTACATACATGCTTCCACCAATCATCGGGATGTTGCTCTGCCCATCCGTTTCGCAATGCCAACATATCCATCTCCTTTTTGGGTTCGCTAACTACGGCAATACTTCTGCCCGAGCTAACTTCCACAAGTGCCGTTTTAATAGAAGAACTCCCTATATCATAACCAATATAATACATGTGTTTTTTACATTTAATTAATGGGGTTGAAGGTATCAATTTTAGAAATAGGGTACAAATGTAATTTTTCATATTTGATTTCCTGCTTTTGGTCTAATACAGTACCCTTACACTACACACGCCCCTTGCATTTAAAAAGAGCAGCGAAATAAAACGAAATATACAAGATGGCGCGAGTTACTCCCAAAACACTCATACTATTGAATGTTTAAAAGCACCGCATACACCCCTCAATACAATGGGCGTTCTCTGTTATCAAGTTCCCTTTGACCTAAAAAATAGCTACAAAAAAAAGACCACCTCGTAAGGTGGTCTTCTTAAAACACTTAAAAATAATACGCTTTTTATTAATACCCCGGATTTTGCTCCAAATTAGGGTTTGTAATCAATTGTGTTGCTGGTATCGGGAAAAGTTCTTTGTCCGGATTATTCACCGCACTAGGGTCTTTAAATTCCCAATCTCTGGTATATTGCCCAAAACGAATAAGATCATTTCTTCTCCATCGTTCGGTATACAATTCCCTTCCTCTCTCTGCTAAAATATCACTTTCCGTAATGGAACCTAAGGGGGTAGCGTTTCTTAAAACACGAAGCTCATTTATTAAAGGTAATGGATCTCCACCACTACGGAATAAGGCTTCAGCTTTCATTAAATGAGCATCTGCATATCTAAAGATAACCTGATGTCCTTGGAATTCCCCATATCGCGGGTTATATTTCAAAAGACGTATTCCGGTAACTTCATTATTATTTTGAAGATTCTTTGCGCCAGTACCATCCACAAAGTCTCTAGAGAACTTTAGTAGATTGGAACCGGAACGATCTTCTAATGGGGTGCCGTCAATGTCGTATTGCTGACCAATTAAAAAGCCAAAACCAACGTTAGATCCGTCTGCAAACCCATCGCCATTATCGTCTTTTGTACCGGGAGCTCCCGCAGGTAATCCACGTGGAGGCACATAGCCTCTACGTTCTTCTTGTCCGCTAAGTGGCGTACCATCTACGGTGCCCAAATTTTCATTAGGATCGCCTTCAAAAAGGTCATAAAATTCTGCCAACGTACTAAAACCATTCCATCCGCCACCTTGCTCGAACGCTTGTGTATAGTGCAAGGTATTAAAAATCCGAGGTCCCGTATCATTTCTAATAGAATAAATCGTCTCAGAATCGGGTTCAATTCTAAATATGTCGAAGAAACCTTCTTGCAGTGCAAAACCATCAGCAGCAATAGCGTCAACAAGGCTAACCACTTGTGCCATATCAGCAGACGAGGGTGTTCCCGATCCGTTATAAACATGCTTGTTTAATAAAACCTTCGCCAAAAGATGTCGTGCAGTGGCTTTACTTGCCTTACGAGTACTTTCAAAAGAACCGGGACCCACAGTGGGTAAACCTGCAATGGCATCGTTAAGGTCTTGTATGATAAGTTCCACCACGGTAGGGCCATCCAATACCTCAGGTAAGACACTTGGTGGTAGACTTAAATCCCGTACAGGAACTTTGCCCCACATATCCAAAATATGGAATTGGCTTAGTGCTCTTAAAAATTTAGCCTCAGCAATTTGTGCCGGGGTGGCGTTACTTTTAGGATCAATGATCTCGGTAGCCTGTAATTGGGTAGTGTTCCACCCATTCCAAGCATTTTGTACAAATTGGTGTTGCGAATTCCAGGCATGTTGGTGAAGTACTCGCCATAAGCCGTTATCTCCCCAATCCGTACCTCTGGTAGGAATTAGAAATTCGTCGGTAGTAACTACGCCCAAGGCGAATTCATTTTCTTGATTGCCATAATTGTTTCCAATTGCATTGTAAGTACCATCAAGAGCTGAGGCTACGTCGGAAACTCCATTAAAGGTGGTGCCGTCGGGGTTCGTTGGGGTAATAAGCGAATCCACCTCTTCGATCTCCAGATCGGTGCAGGAGATTGCAAATATTGCGGTGCATGCCAGCAATACATACGATTTAAATTTCATTCTTTTCATGACTATTTTTTTATAATTAAAATGTTGCGTTAATTCCAATGGTTACCGTTCTAGGTTTTGGGAACGCCGTTAAATCAATACCTGCAGATGGGATGCCACTGCCTAAATCTCCGGTGTTCGTCGTTACTTCAGGATCTAATCCTGTATAATCTGTAATCAAAAATAAATTCTGACCGGTAGCCGAAATTCGGAATGATTTAAAAAGACCTTCACCACTCACAGGCACGTTATAAGAAACACTCGCATTCTGCAATCTTACAAAATCACCCTTTTCTAAATAACGTGTAGATACATCGGCAGCGGTACCGGGAGCTTCCCCGCTATTGACTACGGAAGGAATTACGTTTCTGGCATTGGAAATTGCACCGGAGGTAAAGAAGGCATTGGCGGTGTTGTTATACACATAAAAACCAAACTGCCCAGTAAAGAAAGTGCTAAAATCCCAGTTTTTAACCGATAAATTCAAGGAAAGCCCTGTGGTTACATTGGGAAGTGCATCTTTATCAACAAACTCTTTGTCCAAACTTGTATCTATACTTCCGTTGCCATCTACATCTTTAAAAGTAGGCTGTCCGTTGGCATCTAAACCTTCAAAAACAGCCATATAATATGAGAATAAGGAGCGTCCACCGGTTAGACGTTGCGCAAAGGCATTGGAAAGACCTTGCCCGCGAATGGCACCTGTATCGATAAATCCATCAAAATCTTTTACTTCGTTATCGTTATAGGCAATGTTAAAACTGGTAGAGAAGGTTACATCGGCAGTTCTGATCCAATCGTAATTTAAAGCCAATTCAACACCTTGGTTTACGACCGTGCCGTCAGATAAGTTTCTAAAGAAAAAGGGATCCGTAGAAGGTGCCGGTGCCGGCGTTCTTAACAACAAATCTTCCGTTTCTTTTCGGTAAAAATCCAAACTACCATTAAAACGATCGTTATTAAACCCAAAATCGATACCTAGGTTTAAATCTAATGTTTCTTCCCATTTTAAATCTGGGTTGGCCGTGGCTACGGCAACGGTTCCGGAAGGGTTGGCATCGCCACCATCAGCAATTCCAACACCTGCAAAACGTGTTCTGCGCACAAATTCCCCAAACCCAAGACCTTCTTGGTTTCCTACCAGACCGGCACCTACTCTAAGCTTAAGAGTTGAAAAAGCATCGCCAATAAAATCTTCCTCTGCCAATTGCCAAGCAAAGGATGCAGAAGGGAAATAGCCATATTGTTCATCGGGTCCAAAACGAGAAGAACCATCCGCGCGAATAGTAGCACTAAAGATATACTTATCAGCTAAGGTATAATTAACTCGTCCAAAAAAGGATTGTATTTCATCGGTAACATCAAAGGTGTCAGCAACCAATGAGCGTACTCTGGAATCAACAGGTACCGTTACAAAGTCAGTTACTACCGCTGGAAATAGCCGGTTCACAAACATTTGATTGGAGCGCGCATCGTATCCAAACTGCTGAAAACTACCATCAATGCTGTTTTGAGCTGCATTTGCGCTTTGTGCCAAATCGGTACTCATTTGGTTCATGTCGGTTGTATTGAATCCAAAGCCCTCTGCATTTCGACCCCAACGTTGAAAATCTTGGAAAGAATACCCGACAAGGACATCCAGATTCGAATTTCCAAATGTTTTTGTATAATTTACAGTAGCTTCCAATAATCTGTTCTCTACATTTAGATTATTGAATACCGCACGACCGTTGCCAAAAACACCTCGATCTAAGTTTCTTGCTAATGATGAGGATGCAGAATTAGTCCATGCCTTAGATTTGTCGAAACCAACATTCACCTTGGCCGATAATTCTGGTGTAAATTTATAATCTGCAGAGCCGTTAAGTAAATACCTGTCGGTATTGGTTAGGTTTTGTGTAAAAGCCAATACGGTGGCAGGGTTTAACTGGCCTCCGGTGTCAAAACCGGGGTTGTTGGGCCAGGTAGGGTTTGCAGAATAGGCAGCACCTAACAAATCGCCACGGAAGCCTGCGGTTCCACTTAAGGGTGCTGCTTCGTCATTTACTCTAGAGATAGTCGTTTGTAGATTAATGGTTAGTTTATCCTCTAAAAAACGATGTGTTGCATTAATTCTACCCGTAAGTCTTTCTAAGGAAGAATTTTCTATGATACCAAATTGTTTCCCATAACCAAGAGTAGCTCTTACATTTCCCTTACCATAATTATTGGAATAGGACAAATTTTGATTTTGGGAAGCTACGGTTCTAGTGACTACATCTTGCCAATCGGTATTATTGCCAAAATCTTGAGCTGAAGGGTCTCCGCCGAATTGACCTACCGCCGCTAGAAACTGATTTCTATTAAGCAAATCAAATTCTTCAGCTGGTTCAGAGATGCTTAAGGAAGAACTGAACTCGAATACCCCGCCGGCACTTCCTTTACCGCTTTTGGTGGTAATGATGACCACACCATTCGCTCCTCTGGAACCATAAATAGCCGTTGCAGACGCATCTTTAAGGATGCTCATACTTTCGATATCCGCAGGGTTAAGGAAGTTTAAGGGGTTTCTTGTTTCGGAATCTCCAAAACCGGTATTACCGGCACCCGGGGCGCTTCCACCACCTAAAGGCACACCATCAACCACGAATAAAGGGTTGTTATTAGATCGTACCGAATTAGAACCACGTATTCTAATGTTAACACCTGCACCCGGTTCACCACTGTTTTGGGTTATTTGAACCCCTGCGGTTTTACCTTGGATTAACTCTTCCGGAGAGGCAATAACCCCTGCGTTGAAGTTTTCTGAGGTCACCGAAGAAACAGAACCAGTAGTGCTTTTAAAGGTGGTAGTACCATAACCAATAATAATAACCTCATCTAAGGCCTGTGCATCTTCTTCTAATGTCACATTAATCGTACTTCTTCCGTTAACGGCAATTTCTACCGATTTAAAACCGATGTACGAAAAAACCAAGGTAGCGTTGTTAGGCACATTGCTAAGGGAATAGTTACCATCAAAATCGGTTTGAGCACCGTTGGTAGTTCCCTTTACGACAATACTGGCACCCGGCAAGGGGCCTGAGGCATCTGAAACCGTACCTGATACATCCTGTGCTTTTGCTAGGCCAAAAGACAAAAAGGCACCGAACAGCAAAAAGCTTTTTAGTAGCGTAATCTTCATAAATTGTTAATTTTAAGTTGAGTTAATTTTAATTCAAGGGTTAAACTTAGAAAAAAATAATGTTAAAAAATGACTGTCGCTATTTATCCATGAAACGAAAACGGTTTCGTGTTCATAACTTTTAATAACTGGTATACTCTAAATTATAGGTGCATTTGAATATACATTTCTCAATACTAGGATAGTGTTTGTGCGAAAATAGTAATTTTTGATGAAAAATAGGAATTTTCAAGACATTAATTAAATATGATCTTGAGAACAGAAACTGTCATTAATATCACTCAACCAGATTTAGATGTTAAAAATACAATATTTTATCGCTTAAAGTTTTTTTAAAACTTTAACTTCACGTCGGCAAAAATCATCGCAACGAAAATTGAAACAAAAGATCACTTTAAAGCAGCTAGCCCGTGAATTGGAAGTGTCCATCTCTACGGTGTCCAAGGCATTAAAAAACAGTGATGAAATAAGTCAGGATACCAAAGACAAAATCCAAGCCTTCGCCAAGTTTTACAATTACAAACCCAACAATATCGCCGTTAGCTTAAAAAATAGGCGCACAAAAAATATTGGAGTCATAATTCCAGATATTGTACATCACTTTTTTACTACGGTCTTTAGAGGCATAGAAAAGTATGCCAACGGCCACGGCTACAATGTCATTGTGTGTGTGTCCGATGAATCTTTTGACAAAGAGGTAATCAATATGGAGATGTTGGCCAATGGCAGTATCGATGGTTTTATCATGGCACTTTCGGCAGAAACACAATTAAAAAAAGATTACAATCATTTAAGGGAAGTTACCGAACAGGGGATTCCTTTGGTGCTTTTTGACAGAGTTACGGAGGACATCATCTGCGATAAGGTAGTTATAAACGATGAAGAAGCTGCATTTACTGCCGTTGCAAAATTAATAGAAAGTGGTTGTAGGGACATAGCTTTGGTTACAACCGAGGACTTTTTTAGTGTAAGCATGGCACGAGGAGATGGGTATCGGCGTGCGCTTCGGGATCATGGGCTTACCACGAACGAAGATTTAATCCTTAAGCTATCCTATTGGGATATTGATGACACGGTAATTCAACATTTTTTTGACAACCATGAGGTTGATGCCGTATTGTGTGTGAACGAAATTTTTGCCATGCACTGCATGCGTATCGCTCAAAAAAAAGGGTATAAAATACCCGAAGATATTTCTTTTATTGGGTTTACGGATGGCATCCTATCCAAATATGCAAGTCCCACACTTACGGCAGTGGCACAGCACGGTGAGCGTATGGGAGAAATAGCGGCACGTCTTCTTATTGAAAAAGTAGAGTCTAATAAGGATGAAGAAATCTACGTACAAGAAGTAGTGCAGGCAACCCTAATTGAAAGGGAATCTACACGAAAACGATAATACAACAACATAGATAATGAATAAAATTGGCTTTATATTTGATTTGGACGGCGTTATAGTAGATACCGCAAAATACCATTATCTCGCTTGGAAAAAATTGGCCGACGATCTCGGTATCCCTTTTACTCAAAGTGATAACGAACTTTTTAAAGGAGTAAGCAGAAAAAGATGTCTGGAGCTATTGCTAGAAATGGGACACAAAAAAGCTACACAATCACAGATCGATGCGTGGCTCATTGAAAAAAATGAAGATTATTTGCAATATATAAACCAAATGGATGCGTCGGAAATACTCCCCGACGTGCCCAAGGTGCTGAACTATTTAAAGGGAAATAATATCCCGATGGCTTTGGGCTCTGCCAGTAAAAATGCCCGCCCAATTTTGGAAAAGGTACATCTTTTGTGTTATTTTGATACTATTGTGGATGGCAATGAGGTTACCAAGGCAAAACCCGATCCCGAAGTTTTTTTAAAGGCGGCCCACCAACTAGGCGTTGCGCCAGAAGATTGTGTGGTTTTTGAAGATGCCTTAGCGGGTATTGAAGCTGCCAATACAGCCGGTATGGTGAGTGTGGGCATTGGGGATTCTGAGGTGTTGCGTGCTGCTAAATTTAATTTTCATAATTTTAAAGAAATTAATATCGATTTTTTAAAAGAACTAATTCATCACTAAATGAACCAAGATTATATTATTCCGAATGCGTGGTCTATCATTGAGGAAGGTTTTGACCCGGAACAGGTAGAATCCTCCGAGAGTTTATTCAGTTTGGGCAATGGCGCCATGGGGCAACGCGCTAATTTTGAAGAAACCTATACCGGACACAGTTTTCAAGGCAGTTATATAGGAGGTGTTTATTATCCCGACAAAACCCGCGTTGGTTGGTGGAAAAACGGTTATCCCGAATATTTTGCAAAAGTGCTCAACGCCCCTAATTGGATCGGTATCCATATTTGTATTAATAAGCAACCCTTAGATCTCCATACCTGTAAAAAAGTAGTAGATTTTAAGCGGGAACTGAATATGAAAGAGGGCTGGTATCAACGGTCATTTGTGGCAACCCTCCCCAACAATAAGGATATAGTACAGGTTAGTGTAACACGCTTTCTAAGTCTCGATTTAGATGAAGTAGGTGCTATTAAGTATCAAATAAAGGCGCTCAGTGGCGATTTAGACATTACATTTAATCCCTATTTAGATAGTGGCATAACCAATGTTGACAGCAATTGGGACGATAAATTTTGGAATACTACCCACGTTTTTTCCGAAGGCAATCAGGCCTTTATTGAGGCGCATACCATGAAGACCCATTTTGCAACCTGCACCTTTATGCAGGCGCATCTTACCCATAACGATAGCGAAGTATTCGATGAGGGAATCGCAACGGTAGCCGATTTACGTGTAGGTCTGGATTATGCGGTGCAGGTAAAAGCCGGAGAAACAGTAACGCTTGTTAAGTACGGCGGATATACGGTTTCCAGAAGGCATAAGCCCTCCAATCTTGTTGCTGCTGCTAAAGAAGCTTTAGCGAAAGCCACCACCTTGGGTTTTGATGGATTATTGGAAAATCAGAAAAAGGCCTGGGCTAAAATTTGGGAAATGAGCGATATTACCATTTCAGGAGATGTAAAGGCACAGCAAGGCATACGCTTTAATATTTTTCATCTTAACCAAACGTATTTGGGTAAAGATTCCGGACTTAATATTGGCCCTAAAGGATTTACCGGCGAAAAATACGGAGGCAGTACCTATTGGGACACGGAAGCCTATTGCATTCCTTTTTACATGGCCACCAAAGACCAACAAGTGGCTCGTAATCTGTTGAAATATCGGTACGACCATTTAGAAAAAGCCATTGAAAATGCCAAAAAATTAGGCTTTACCAATGGCGCAGCCCTATACCCTATGGTCACCATGAACGGGGAAGAGTGCCATAATGAATGGGAAATTACCTTTGAAGAAATACACCGCAACGGCGCCATAGCCTTTGCCATTTATAATTATTATCGTTTTACGGGAGATTACTCTTATATTCCGGACATGGGGTTGGAGGTGCTTATTGGCATCGCCCGATTTTGGAGCCAAAGGGCCACTTTTTCAGTTCCGAAGCAGAAATTTGTGATTCTGGGCGTAACCGGCCCCAACGAATATGAAAATAATGTAAATAACAACTGGTACACCAATTATCTGGCAAAATGGTGTCTTACCTATACCTTAGAGCAATTAATGAAGGTTAAGGATGGTTATCCGGAAGATTACGACCGCATCATAGGCAAAACCAAATTAGCAGAATCCGAAACAGAACGATGGCAAACGGTAGCCAAGGAAATGTATTTTCCCTATGACAAAGAACGAGATATATTTCTGCAACAAGACGGCTTTTTAGACAAAGAATTAATCACTGTGGCCGATTTAGATCGAAAAGAGCGCCCTATTAATCAAAAATGGAGTTGGGATAGAATTTTGCGTTCCCCTTATATTAAACAAGCCGATACCTTGCAAGGATTCTATTTGTTTGAAGATCAATTTTCCCTTGAAGCTTTAGAACGGCATTTCGATTTTTATGAACCCTTTACCGTACATGAGTCGTCTTTATCGCCTTGTGTTCACAGCATTCAGGCGGCCAAGCTCAACAGAATGGAACAAGCCTATACTTTTTATTTACGTACCTCACGGCTAGATTTAGATGATTATAATAAGGAAGTAAAAGAAGGCTTGCACATTACGTCTATGGCCGGAACTTGGATGAGCATTGTTGAGGGTTTTGGGGGCATGCGCGTTATCGATGACAAACTCTCCTTTATTCCCAGAATTCCTTCGCAATGGGAGGCCTACTCGTTTAAAATTAATTTTAGAAATCGTATATTAAAGGTTACGGTGACCGATAAAAAAACCAGTTTCGAATATCAGGGCACCGCACCCATGTCGTTACGTGTTAATGGCAAACGCGTGGAATTGAATCCCGGAAAAACGGAAGTAGTATAAGATGAAAAGGGGATTTGCAGGTTTTATTTTTATGTTGATTGCCGTATGTCTCGGATGTCAAAGCAAAACGAAAGAACTGCAACAGGAAACCGGAATTATGAATGAAACACAAAGTAAAAAGATCGTATATCAGGTTTTTACGCGTCTTTTTGGAAATACCAACACCACCCATAAACCGTGGGGCACAATTGAAGAAAACGGCGTCGGAAAATTTAGTGATTTTACCGATACTGCCTTACAAGAAATTAGAAATCTGGGCGTTACGCATATTTGGTATACCGGCGTTCCCCATCATGCAGTAATTACCGATTACAGCACATACGGCATTTCTAACGACGACCCCGATGTGGTAAAAGGCAGGGCCGGATCGCCCTATGCTGTTAAAGATTACTACTCCGTAAATCCGGATTTGGCAGAAGATCCTGCAAACCGTTTGGCAGAGTTTAAAGCCCTTATCCAAAGAACCCATAAGGCCGGGTTAAAACTCCTTATTGATATCGTTCCCAATCACGTGGCACGAAATTATGAAGGCAAAACATCACCAAAGGGCGTAGTTCCTTTCGGAAAAAATGATGATACCTCCGTGGAGTATCACCGAAATAATGATTTTTATTACATTCCGGGATCAGAATTCCAAGTACCTCAATGGAAAGACGGATACCTGCCTTTAGGAGGGGAAAATCATAAAATGGCCGATGGAAAATTTACCGAGAAACCGGCAAAATGGACCGGTAATGGATCGCGTTTGGCACAGCCCGATTTTAACGATTGGTACGAGACGGTTAAAATTAATTACGGCATTAGGCCCGATGGCAGTATCGATTTTGACACCCTTCCTGCGCATTATGCCACTGAAGATTACCAGCAACATTTCAATTTTTGGGCCACCAAAGAGGTTCCCTCTTCTTGGAAAAAATTTAAAGACATTGCTCTTTTTTGGATCGATCACGGGGTGGATGGATTTCGATACGATATGGCGGAAATGGTACCCGTAGAATTTTGGAGTTACCTTAACGCACATATTAAAACTAAAAATCCGGATGCTTTTTTGTTGGCCGAAGTGTACGACCCTTCGCGGTATAGGGATTATATTTTTAAAGGAAAAATGGACTACCTCTACGATAAGGTAGAAATGTACGATTCTCTGAAACACATTATGAAGGGTTATGGCTGGACCGACCACATTCCTGTAGTACAAGATGGCTACCAAGATATTGCGTCTCATTTGCTATTGTTTTTGGAAAACCATGACGAACAGCGTATAGCGAGTCCGGAGTTTGCCGGAGATGCCCAAAAGGGGAAACCGGCCATGGTTGTTTCTGCTACCATTTCCAAAGCCCCGGTGATGCTCTATTTTGGACAAGAGGTGGGTGAACCCGGAGCGGAAGCTGCCGGATTTGGAAGCCCCTCTCGCACGTCAATTTTTGACTACATCGGGGTGCCCCATCACCAACGTTGGGTAAACAATAAAAAGTTTGATGGAGGCCAGCTTCGTCCGGAAGAAAAGGAACTACGAGAATTTTATAAGCGATTGCTCAACTTTACCAAAGCGAGTAAAGCGCTTATGGGTGCGTATCGGGATATCCATTATTACAATAGAGATCATACCGAAAATTATAATCATCGTGTGCTGTCTTATGTACGGTGGGTCGCTGATGAAAAAATCGTTGTAACTACCAATTTTGATGCCAACGACACCTATTCGTTTCAGCTTCAGATTCCCCCGGAAATCATCACCCAATGGAACCTTTCACCCGGAGAATACAAGATCGAAGATGCGCTCTACGGTGCTTTTAATCGGCTTTCCGTTCAAGATGGTGTAGGGAAAATTGAGGTGGTGCTTCGTCCGTTAGAATCGTTTATTTTTAGAATTAATTTGTAGCTATTATGAGCAAAACCGTATCACTTTTAAGCATTTCCTTCTTTTTTATTCTTTTAAGCTGTACAAATATGAATACACCATTAGTCATAGGGCATCGCGGAGCCATGGGGCACGAAACAGAAAATACATTGGCATCCATTCAGAAAGCTATGGATCTTGGGGTAGATATGATAGAAATAGATGTCTTTAAGATTCACAGTGGTGAAATTGTTGTATTTCATGACGAAACTGTGGAAAGATTAAGTAATGGAGGCGGCCGTATTGAGGATTATGATGTGGTAGATTTAAAAAAACTAACTTTAGATGGAAATCATAAAATACCCTTGCTGCAAGATGTGTTAAAGCTCATAGACCATAAAACCCGATTAAATATTGAGTTAAAAGGTGCCAATACTGCCGATAGAACCAATTTTATCATCAATTACTACATTAAAGAAAAAGGATGGTCCTTGGATGATTTTGTGATATCGAGCTTTCGTTGGGATGAATTAAAGGCATTTCGAAAACTCAATCCGGACATTGCCATTGCCGTTCTTACAGAAGATGAAGATCCCTTAGATGCCATTCCGGTTGCCAAAGAATTAAAAGCTGTAGCCATAAATCCGTATTTTAAGAAGCTCACCACGGAAAACGCAAAGCAGATACAAAATGCCGGTTTCAAGATTTATACCTGGACAGTGAACGAGCCGGAAGATATCGCCAGCGTAAAAGAACTACATGTAGACGGCATCATTACCAACTTTCCTGAGCGCGTACGCTAATGCTCGATGTCTTAATTATAGGAGGCGGAGCTGCCGGATTCTTTACGGCAATCCAAACGGCTTTGGCAAATCCGAAGTTAAACATTGCCATACTGGAACGCGGCAAAGAGGTGCTTACCAAGGTAAAGGTATCCGGTGGTGGTCGCTGTAATGTAGCACATGCCGAATTTGATCCTAGGGCGTTGACCACAAATTACCCCAGAGGGGAACGGGAACTTTTGGGGCCTTTTCATACTTTTTCCAGTGCAGAGACTATGGCCTTTTTTCAGGAGCGCAATGTGCCTTTAAAAATTGAAGCTGACGGACGCATTTTTCCGGAATCAAATACGTCTCAGAGTGTAATCGATTGTTTTGTGCAAGAAACCGATCGGTTGGGTATTACCGTTCTCAAAAATAGTTCGGTTATAGCCATACAACCATTAGACTGCGAAAAGGGTTGGCAGGTGCAGTCGATTCGAAAGGTATATCAAGCACAAAAAGTTGTAGTAGCTTCTGGTAGTAATCCTAAAATATGGGAACTTCTCAAAGGATTAGGCCATAGCATTGTACCACCGGTACCCTCTTTGTTTACCTTTAATATTAAGGACGATCGCATTATAGGTATTCCGGGGGTAAGTACTACGGCAAGGGTTATGATTACGGGGAAATCGAAACAAAATTCTAAAATTACCGTTCCTCTAAAAAGCTTGGCGCCTCCTGAGGCCTTGTTACAAAGCGAAGGTCCGGTATTAATTACGCATTGGGGATTAAGCGGGCCTGCAATTCTAAAGCTAAGCGCATGGGGCGCAGTACTTTTAAACACCTACGATTATAAATTTAAGATTCGGGTAAATTGGTTGCCCGATTTTCATGAAAATGCAGTTCTTCCTTACTTACTGGAAGTGAAGGACATAGAAGCAAAAAAAACAGTCTTGCGCACCCATGCCGTAGCACTGCCGCGGCGGTTGTGGATTAATTTGGTAAAAGCGTCTGGCATTTCCGAGACCACAAAATGGGCCGATATTTCCAAAAATCAATTGCAACAATTAGCCCAACATCTTTGCAGTTCTGAATTTCAAGTCGATGGGAAAAGCACCTTCAAAGAAGAGTTTGTTACGGCCGGAGGTGTCGATTTAAAGGAAATTAATTTTAAAACATTTGAAAGTAAACTACATCCTAATTTATACTTTGCCGGAGAAGTGATTAATGTAGACGCCCTTACGGGCGGATTTAATTTCCAAAATGCATGGACCGGTGGCTATATTGCTGCCCAAGCTATAGCTCAAACAAAATAGATACAAAATAAATGCGTCTGCCATTTGGCAAACCTTTCGTGAAAACGCCGGTATTTAAGCCAATAAACGCATTAAAATTGCGGCGATAGCAGCGCCCACAATAGGCCCTACAATGGGTACCCAAGCATATTCCCAATCACTGGAATCCTTATCTTTTAAAGGAAGCAAGGCGTGCACAATTCTAGGGCCTAAATCTCTTGCGGGATTAATAGCATAGCCCGTAGTACCCCCAAGCGATAATCCTATAGCCCATACCAAAAAAGCCACAGGAATGGCGCCCAAAGAGCCCAAACCTACCACGGTTTCCGTATCGGAAATGCTGGCGTTGGTAAAGTACAAAATTGTAAAAATGAGCACAAAAGTGCCCACTATTTCACTTATAACGTTGCTAAATGGATTGCGAATGGCCGGTGCCGTGCAAAAAACCGCAATTTTGGATCCCTTTGTGTCGGTAGCATTAAAATGATCCCTATATACCAACCAAACTAAGAATGCGCCTATCATGGCTCCTATCATTTGTGCTAGCACAAAAAGCGGCACTTCCTGCCACGCAAATTTTCCCGCAATGGCCAAGCCTACAGACACCGCAGGATTTAAATGAGCACCGCTGTAGGGGCCGGCTACCACTACGCCTACGTACACAGCTAATGCCCATCCTGTGGTAATAACGATCCAACCGCTATTATTTCCCTTGGTGCTGTTGAGCACTACGTTGGCAACCACACCGCCTCCGAGGACGATTAACAACATAGTTCCTATTATTTCCGCGATAAATGGAGTCATATCTTCTTCTTTATTTTTAGGATTTGGGTTTTTTATTTAGAATAATATTGTACCGCATCGATGGCTTTGTACCAGCCGGTAATGCCAGCATCTATAGCTGTTCTTTCTTGGGTAGGACTAAAATGGATATCGGTTTGCCAAATTTCTTGAATTTCGTCAAGGTCTTTCCAATACCCTACAGCCAGTCCGGCGAGATAGGCCGCCCCCATAACAGTGGTCTCCACAATTTTGGGCCTTACGGTAACGGTATTAAGGACATCGGCCTGAAACTGCATCAGCATCTTATTTACGGTAGCGCCTCCATCAACCCGTAATTCTTTGATGGAAACGCCAGAATCGGCTTCCATAGCCTTTAAAATGTCCATGGTTTGATACGCAATAGATTCTAGAGCCGCTCTAGCAATATGGGCATCTGTACTACCCCGAGTAAGGCCAAAAATAGAACCTTGCGCTCTTTGATTCCAATGCGGTGCACCCAGTCCGGCAAAGGCAGGCACAAAATACACCCCTTCTGAAGCCTCCACAGAGGCCGCCAATTTTTCGACATCGGCCGAATTTTTTATAATTTTTAAACTATCGCGCAGCCACTGCACCACCGCTCCAGCAATGAAAATACTACCTTCGAGCGCATAGGTGGTTTTTCCATTAATTTGCCATGCCACGGTAGTTAATAGGTTATTGTTTGATACGATAGGTGTGTCACCGATATTCATCAACATAAAACAGCCGGTACCATAGGTGTTTTTTACCATTCCGGGTTTTGTACACATTTGCCCAAACAATGCCGCTTGCTGATCGCCGGCAATACCCGCAATCGGAATTTTAACGGCAAAAAAATTGGGGTGGGTGTGCCCATATACCTCACTGGATTGCTTTACCTCCGGCAACATACTTTTGGGAATGGTAAGCAATTCTAGGAGCTCATCATCCCACTCTAACGTGTTTATGTTAAACATTAATGTTCTGGCGGCATTGGTAACGTCTGTGATGTGCAGATTACCCTTGGTCATGTTCCAAATAAGCCATGTATCTATAGTGCCTAGAAGTAATTCTCCCGCCTCGGCTCGTTCTCTGGCACCCTCTACATGATCTAGAATCCATTTTACTTTGGTACCCGAAAAATAAGCATCGATTACCAATCCTGTTTTTTCCCGAATCATGGACTCTTTTCCCATTTTTTTTAAGGTATCGCAATAATCGGCGGTTCTCTTGTCTTGCCACACAATGGCATTATACACGGGTTCACCTGTTTTCTTGTCCCAAACTACCACAGTTTCGCGTTGGTTGGTGATCCCTATGGCCGCAATATCGGCACCGGTAAGTCCTTTTTTTGCCGTGGCTTCGGCAGCCATACCAGCCTGTGTAGACCAAATTTCAACGGCATCGTGCTCTACCCATCCCGGTTTTGGGAAATATTGGGTAAATTCTTTTTGAGCAACGGAAACGATAGTTCCTTTTTCATCAAAAACTACGGCACGGGAACTGGTAGTACCTTGGTCTAAGGCAAGGATAAACTTATTCATGGGTCTTTTTATTTTGTTTTTATCATGGATTTTTCAGAACAGCATGGCGTAACTTTCATCAAGTTGTTGGGGTGAATTTAAAAATAATGTCATCGTATCTATTTTTTTTATTCCACACGCATATATCCCTCAAAAGTTTCTAAACTACTAAAAATAGCTTACTTTCTTTATGTATTTGGCGTTGAATTTACTAAATAATTACAGAAAACATTTTTTTACATTGTACAATCCTTTTGCAACTCACCACAGCTAGGTAGTATTTGTATGAGGCGAAACTCCGAAACGAAAAAAAACTTTAAGATTTAATTGAGTTCCCAAATCTTATAATTAAGCATAGTGGCGAAACCAACCCAAAGCAAATAAGGAATAAGTAAAGCCGCTGCGGTTTTGCTTACCACTCTAAACCATTTTATAGTAAACAGTATAAGAATAAGCAAACTCAGAATTATCAGCAATGCTCCAAAGGGATTTTTAAATCCGAAAAAAACAATACTCCAAAGTGCGTTGAGTAGCAATTGAAAACCAAAATGATACAAAGCGGTTTTTACCCATATATGATAAAACCCCTTGGCCCATACCAAACCGGCCGCTACGCCCATCATAATATAGAGAAGCGTCCATACTGGGGCAAATACCCAGTTAGGGGGACTAAAACTTGGTTTTTGCAAGGTAAGGTACCAATCGTTTACCGAACTTTGGGTAGCCAAACTGGACAGGAAGCCAATGGCAAGGCAAATACTTATTGCAACACTGATATAGGTTAGTTTCTTTTTCAAATTGAGTTAGATCAATAGCCCTAAAGTAGCAATTTATTTTAATTGTCGCCACAGTAAAACCACTTAAAAGCTATCTTTGCCAAAATTGCCATGTAAATGACCGAAAATGATTTTGTGCCATTGATAAATGCCGAAGGTAAAAAGGGCGGTAAGGTCACCTGGCAAGCACCAAGTAATATTGCTTTGGTAAAATATTGGGGCAAACTAAAAAATCAAATTCCAGCAAATCCTTCCTTAAGTTTTACCTTAGATACCTGTGTTACTACTACCAGCGTTTCTTATACCAAATTGAAAAATCCACGAAACGATTTTTCTTTTGATTTTCTCTTTGAGGGCAAGCCTAAGCCCGATTTTGAACCCAAGATAAAGCTATTTTTTTCCAGAATTGAACCTTACAGTCCTTTTTTGAAAGACTATCATTTGGTTATAACAACCTCAAATTCATTTCCGCATAGTAGTGGTATTGCTTCGTCTGCAAGCGGTATGGCTGCACTTTCCCTCTGCATAATGGCAATGGAGCGCGAGTTTTATCCGGACATGGAGCCGGAATATTTCACTAAAAAAGCGTCCTTTTTGTCGCGCTTGGGCTCCGGAAGTGCTTGTCGTAGTATACAAGGCGGGGTCATACATTGGGGACAACACCAAGAAATTTTAGGAAGTTCTGATAGGTACGCCATTCCATACCCTTTCTTGATCCATAAGGTCTTTGCAGATTATCAAGACACCATTTTATTGGTAGACAAAGGACAGAAACAAGTAAGCAGTTCATTAGGGCATGATTTAATGCTGAACCATCCGTATGCCAAGAGTCGATTTTTGCAAGCGCACGAAAATATAACACGGTTACAAGCCGTTTTTAAAGATGGTAATCTCGATAAATTTATTGAAATTGTAGAAAGTGAAGCCCTTACGCTGCACGCCATGATGATGACGGCAAATCCGTATTTTATGTTGATGCGACCTCATACTTTGGAAATTATTTCAAGAATTTGGACATTTCGGAAAGCTACACGTACTCCGGTTTGTTTTACGTTAGACGCAGGTGCTAATGTCCATTTGCTTTATCCGAAAAAAAATCAAAATGAAATTTTGTATTTTATTACAAATGAGTTAGTTGCCTATTGTGAAAACGAGCAGTATATTTGCGACCAAATTGGTTTTGGCGCCAAGGAGATTTTAAGTAAAGATGTGTAATTTATATCTGAGTTATGCGTTATCTTTATCGATGTAATGGGCAGTAAGACCAAAATTATTGATTTTACCTTATAAAGTCTATATATTTGGGATTCAGCAACCTATTTCGGTATTGCACTTAATTAACAAATAGAATTTTTAATTTATGTTTATAAAATGAGCCCTAACCATGACGTTGATACCAACCGAAAATGTAGATTGGCAAATTTTACCTGCCTGTCGGCAAAGGCAGATCTGACAACTAAAAATTTAATGAATGAATGAACCATCCATGATTCATTTTTGATTGCACAGAAAAATGATCACTTGGATGTTCGTTAAGACCACTAAAAAACAATATACCGATACCCTATGAAAGGACCATTATTCTACGCTAAAATTCTACTTTTTGGAGAGTATGGTATTATAAAGGACTCTAAAGGCCTTTCCATTCCGTATAATTTCTTTAAAGGTGCGCTTAAAACAAGTAAAAACTTATCCGGAACCGCTAAGAAATCAAATGAACACCTAAGTGCTTTTTTAGATTATTTACAAAAAATACAACACAATGACCCACAGCTCGTCCGTTTTGATTTAGACGCACTTAAAGCAGATATTGACGGAGGCATGTATTTTGACAGTTCTATTCCGCAAGGCTATGGGGTTGGCAGCAGTGGCGCCCTAGTTGCTGCGATCTATGACAAATACGCCACAGACAAAATTACAATCTTAGAAAATTTAACTCGGGAGAAACTATTAAAATTAAAATCCATTTTCGGAGCAATGGAATCCTTTTTTCATGGAAAATCTTCCGGATTAGACCCACTGAACAGCTATCTTAGCTTGCCCATACTCATCAATTCTAAAGACAATATAGAATCTACCAGCATACCCTCTCAGAACCTCGGGGGTAAAGGAGCCGTCTTTTTGTTAGACAGTGGCACCACCGGGGAAACAGCACCGATGGTTCAAATTTTCATGGAGCAAATGAAGCATGAAGGTTTCCGAAATATGCTTAAAACTCAATTTATTAAGCATACCGATGCCTGCGTGGATGATTTTATAAATGGCAATATAAAATCGCTCTTCAGCAACATAAAACACCTTTCGCATGTGGTACTCGACAATTTTAAACCGATGATTCCTGTAGAATTCCACAAGCTATGGAAACAGGGCATAGACACCAACGAGTATTATTTAAAACTTTGTGGTTCTGGTGGTGGTGGATATATTTTGGGATTCACAGAAGATATTGAAAAAGCAAAAAAAGCACTAAAAGGGTATAAATTAGAGGTGGTCTACAACTTCTAAATCCAACATCATGCGACACAGAAAAAACAAGCTCCTTCTTTTAAAGTTGCTGAGTCTTTTTTCTGTAGTACGGGGGTACAACATCCTCATGATTGTGCTGGCACAATATTTAGCGTCTATCTATATTTTAGCACCCAGTTTACCGCTTCGTGAAGTGGTTTTTGATGGCCATCTTTTTGTCATTGTATTGGCATCGGCGCTGGTCATTGCCGGCGGCTATATCATTAATAATTTTTATGATGCCGAAAAAGACCTCATCAATAAACCCACAAAAACAATGTTAGATCGTCTTGTGGGGCAACGGATTCAATTAACCACCTACTTCATCCTTAATTTTCTTTCTGTTTTTTTGGCTAGCTATGTTTCGTTTAGGGCGGTTTTGTTCTTTTCCGCCTATATTTTTGGCATCTGGTTTTACTCCCATAAACTAAAAAAAATAGCTTTTGTAGGCAATTTTGTATCTGCCACCTTGGCTATTACACCTTTTTTTGCCGTATTTGTGTATTACAAAAATTTTGAGACGGTCATTTTTGTGCACGCCATGTTTCTTTTTCTACTCATATTGGCGCGTGAAATGATAAAAGATTTAGAGAATATGGCCGGAGATTTGGTGCAGAATTACAAAACCATCCCTGTGCTCTACGGCATTAAAGTATCCAAGCAACTCATTACAGTTTTGGTAACATTAACGCTGGTACCCGCTCTTTTGCTCATTTATACATTTGATGTGGGTTTTATGTACCTCTATTTTGCGGGAAGTGTGGTTTTCTTGCTGCTATTTTCTATACTGCTATGGAAATCAGATTCTAAAGGACATTATGTGGGGTTGCACAATATTCTTAAATTGATCATTATTTGTGGCGTTTTTAGTATTTTATTGATTGATATTGATTTAGTGCTCAATAGAATCCTTTGGTGATCTGTGTTTCATAGCGAATGCACCCAAAATCTATTACCTTTACACAAAAATTTATATGTCCAGATCTGATTTTAATAATGATAAAAAAGCCTCAGGAAGACAAGGCGGTACTTTTAGGAAAAAAAGCTATGCACGGGGCAATGCCCCGATTAAGCGGACGGCTGCCGTGGACAAACCCTCCGATCCTAACAGCATACGACTAAATCGTTATGTGGCCAATTCCGGGGTTTGTTCTCGGAGAGAAGCCGATATCTACATTCAGGCAGGCAGTGTTACGGTAAATGGCATTCCCGTAACAGAAATGGGGCATAAAGTAAAACTTTCTGATGTAGTTAAGTTTGATGGGCGTGTGCTAAATCCTATAAAAAAAGAGTATGTCCTTTTAAACAAACCCAAGGATTTTGTAACCACCACAAAGAACGAACAAGGTAGGCGCACCGTCATGGGGCTTATTTCTAGTGCTTCTAAGTCGGTGCTGCCACCTGTGGATAAATTGGACAAAAATACGACAGGGTTATTGTTGTTTACCAACGATACCGAACTCACCGCAAAATTGGTACGCCCTAAAAATGGGCTTCGCAAAATTTTTCATGTAGAACTTAATAAAAATTTAATTAGTGCCGACTTAAAGCAGATTAAAGACGGACTTATCATCGATGAAAATCCGGTACGTGTGCAAGATATAAGTTATGTAGAAAACGCACCTAAAAATCAAGTAGGGATTGAAATCTATAGTTCTAAAAGTAATATTGTACACCGTATTTTTGAAACGTTGGGCTACGAAATCGTAAAACTAGACCGGGTGGTGTATGCCTCGCTCACTAAAAAAGATCTTCCCCGAGGGCATTGGCGGTATTTAACAGCGCAAGAGATTGTTAATTTGGGGATGATAAAATAAAATGACGTAGCCCCGATTTGCTTTTTTGTATTTTTGATCTTCCAAGCTTCGATTCTTACGGCATCGAAAGTTTTATACTTCTACGCCCATTTTTTTCCTCTATCGTAGGTTTTTAGGTTATTTTAATCCATTGTTTTTCCTGTAGGCATCACTCATATCCGTTAAGAATTTCCATATAGCAAGTGTATCGCTTGCGGCAATTGTAGCTTCAAATTTGGGATCTGCTTCACAGTAAAACATAAAATCGTCAATCTTTTCCTTCGGAATTTTTAATTGGACTATAAATAAGGAGTCGGCTATATGTTCATAAGACTTTACAAGTCTGGCTGCCTTTTTATCCCGTGTCACTTTATTTTTAAGCCTTTTTGTTCTACCAGAGAAATAATTGATCAAGGGATCCAATTTTATGGAATTCCCTGTAAAATCCCATGTTCTGGCCGTGTAAAGCTGTCGTTCACTTTGTGTAAGTACTTGCACATGCGCATTGGGTAACTCCAAAGAAGAAGCGGTTACGAGCAGATCGATGGAAATATGATCTACATCACGTGCCAAATCCCCTGAAAGGTTAAAAAGCCTTACAACTACTTCCTCTAATTCTACTAACGATGCTACCAAAGACACAGTTAAAAATTCGGTTTGAAGTATTGTGGCGGAAACTACAATCTGCTTTCTTTGAAACTGAATGGCCGAAAATACCAAGGTATCCCCTAATGTAACACCAATGCTAAAGTTTCCGTTTTCATCGGTGATAGCAGCTCTTTTTGAGGTAATATTAAGAACATGAACGTCTGAAATATCCTTTTCAGTACTCTGCACTACGCCACTGAGATCCATGGTTAATTGCTGAGCCTTTGCGGTACTGAACACCAAACAAACCAATACAAAAAGAAGAAGAATATTACGAAACAAGAATTCCTATTTTAGTATGGTATTAAATTACAAAAAAAAAGGATCGTAATTTATACCCATTCATCAATTTCAGGATGAGGTGGTTTTCATCTTTTTATCTATTCCTAAAGGCAAATTAACACTAAGAATTGTTTGGAAATCTTTGAATAAAAAGAAAATAATAACCGACTAGAAACGACGAACCGATAACGGCATAAAATAGAAACTGTACTTTCCAATAAAATTTAGGTTTAAATCCTTATTTTTGATTTAAAACATTACGAGATGAATCTTCAAACGGAAAAAATAGAATTGGTTAAAATGCTTTTGGATACTGAAAATCCAAAAATAATCGAATCAATTAAGAGAATCTTCAAAAAAGCAAAAACAACTGACTTTTGGGATGATTTATCTGTTGAACAACGTAAGGAAATTGAAAAAGCTTCTCTTGAAATAGAAAACGGAAAAGTAAAGGATTACGACTCTTTTATGCAAAAACACAGATAAATTGAGTAGAAAAGTTTTTATTTCAAAAACAGCTGAAAGGAAATTAGATAAACTTTTGGAGTATTTAATTACGGAATGGTCGATCAGGGTTAAAACCGACTTTGTTGAAAAATTCAATTCATCAATTGAAACAATTAAAAACCAGCCTGAAATATTTCCTGAATCTAAAAAAGGAAAAGGTTTAAGAAAATGTGTAATAACAAAGCAAACGATTTTATTCTATCGCTATAATTCCAAGCGAATTAATATTGTTACGATATTTGACACAAGACAAAACCCGAATAAACTAGATAAAGAAATATAAAAAACGAAAGCCCCGCTAGCGCTCGTCCAATGTCATTAAGTTAGCGATTTAAATATCTGATTTTCAGTATTTTAAATTTGTTTTTTGTTAAAATAAGTTGTATATTTAATTGATAATCAATGACTTATTTATGAAAAAAAACAGCTAGCTTTATCTTCGAAAGGATAAAGACAGAGATTTTTAGTGATCGTCTTAAATCTTTATATAAATCACATCCGGTTCCCATCAGGCCTAATCGGAAATTTGAAAGAAATCCAAGAAAATACCGATCAAGAATAAAGCCTAAAGTGACTAAAAACCAAAAAGATGGAGTTTAAAAAAACCTTAACTTAATGACATTGGACGAGCGCTATCGGGGGGCTGCGAAGTTATAAACTTCGCAACGCGGGGAAAAACACTCCCTATCAATTTTCAAATTGACACATTTTCACATTAACTACATTGGTATATTTCCACATTGGTACATTTTCAAATTATCAAACCTTCAACATCTTCTCCCGTATCTCATTCAGGCATAAATTTCCCAAACTACCCTCATGAGTATGCTTAATATCGCGTTTAGGGGAAAAAGTGCCCTCATTAATTTCCTTACCCATTTTCTTATAGGCATCCCGGAAAGGCATACCACTTAAAACCAATTCGTTTAAAGTGTCTACACTAAAGAGATAATCGTATTTTGAATCTTCTAAAATGGTTTCATTCACCTTAATTTCTCTAAGACTAAAGGTAAGAATCTCGATACAGGCTTTTATATCCTGTATAGCAGGCACAATGATTTCTTTTACCAATTGTAAATCCCGGTGATACCCACTAGGGAGATTATTAATGATTAACGTCAGCTGATTGGGAACGGCTTGCAATTTGTTGCATTTGCCACGCACCAGTTCAAACACATCAGGATTCTTTTTATGCGGCATAATGCTGGAGCCCGTAGTTAGCTCATCCGGAAAGGAAATAAAATTAAAATTCTGACTCATATACAAACAGATATCCATCGCCATTTTCGATAGCGTTGCAGCAATACTGCTGATACCAAAAGCGGTTGCTTTTTCTACTTTGCCCCGACCCATTTGCGCCGCAACCACATTGTATTTTAAGGTTTCAAAACCCATTTCCTTGGTGGTAAAGGTACGATCCAACGGAAAAGAACTACCATAGCCCGCAGCACTACCCAACGGATTTTGATCGGCTATTTTATAGGCCGCTTCAATAAAATAAAGATCATCTATTAAGCTTTCCGCATAAGCAGAAAACCAGAGTCCGAAAGACGAAGGCATAGCTATTTGCAAATGAGTATACCCCGGCAAAAAAACGGCTTTGTATTTATCTGCCAGATTCAGCAACAAATCAAACAGTATTTTAGTTTGTTGTTTTATTTCCGAAAGCTCATGCTTTAAATACAGGTGCATGGCCACTAAAACCTGATCATTTCTAGAGCGTGCCGTGTGAATTTTTTTTCCGGTATCCCCTAATTTTTCGATAAGAAGAAATTCTATTTTGGAGTGCATGTCTTCAAAAGTATCTTCAATCGTAAAGGAGCCATTATCAATAGTTTTGGCAATTAGGTTGAGTTCAGCAACTAAATCCTCCACTTCAGACGGGGTAAGCAAGCCGATTTTGCCCAGCATTTTAGCATGCGCCTTGGAAGCCATTACATCATATTTCGCCAAAACCAAATCCAGTTCCCGATCATTCCCAACCGTAAAATGGTCTATTTTTTTATCTGTACTAAATCCTTTGTCCCAGAGTTTCATCTGTTAATATTTATTGTTCTTAATTGGTCAGATGTAATTCGCCAATCAACATTTCGGGCGGTATCCTGTTTGTTATGGCTCATTTCATAAATAACTATTTACTTTTCATTTTCCTGAAGAGGGAAATCTATTTGCTTTTTATTTCCATTTTACCCCTCCGCAAGATCCTTCCCCCTTTGGGGGCTAGGGGACCAAAAATCCCTCCAAAATTTGAATATATAAATCAATCCCTTCTTCAATCTCCCTTACATAAATAAACTCATCTGCCGAATGAGATCGGGTGCTGTCTCCAGGTCCCAACTTTAAAGACTGACAACTAAGCGTTGCCTGATCTGATAAGGTGGGGGAACCGTAGGTACTTCTACCCAATGCTACTCCTGCCTGTACCAATGGATGATTAGGATCGATAGAAGAAGAATTTAATCGCAAGGAGCGCTCTTTTAATTCGCAAGGAGCTTCATCCTTTAAAATCCTTGCTATTTCTTTATTGGTATAGCAGTCATTAACACGGACATCAATAACCAAATCTACCGATGCCGGGACTACATTATGTTGACTTCCTCCATTAATTTGGGTTACGGTAAGCTTCACCGGACCCAATACCTCGGAAACCTTATCAAAACTATAATTTTTAAACCACTCCAGTACCGTTACACTTTTATAAATAGCGTTATCGTCGTTGGGATGTGCTGCATGGGAAGGGGTTCCTTTTACTACAGCATCAAAAACAACCAACCCTTTTTCTGCAATGGCTAAATTCATTAAAGTAGGCTCCCCTACTATAGCAACATCAATATTTGGCAACAACGGCAACATGCTGTTTAGTCCGTTGGGACCGGAACTTTCTTCTTCCGCAGAAGCCACAAGAATAAGATTGTGATTTAAATTTTCCGCCGCATAAAAATAGGTAAATGTGGCTATGAGGGATACTAAACTTCCCCCGGCATCATTGCTCCCCAAACCAAATAACTTACCGTCTTCAATATGCGGATAAAACGGGTCTTTGGTATAGGCGGAATTGGGCTTTACGGTATCATGATGCGAATTGAGTAGTAAGGTAGGCTTGCTTGCATCAAAATGCTTGTTAAAAGCATATACGTTGTTCTTTTCTCTTTTATGGGGGATATCAAACCTAATGAACCACTCCTCAATCACCTTTGCCGTCTTATCTTCTTCAGATGAAAACGAGGGAATGGCTATTAATTTCTTTAGTAATTCAATGGCGTTTTCTACCAGTTTTTCTTGCTCCATCATTTCAGGGTTATGGTGGTACATAAAGAGGCTTTCTTATCTAACATATTCATGTCCCCAATACATACTTTAGCTACATTTTTATATAGGGCATGAAAACAATTTTCAAGTTTAGGCAACATCCCGTCTGCGATGATGTTCTGCTCTAAGAGTTCATCATACGTCTTTTTGGTGATATGCTGTACTACGGAGTTTTCATTGGCTATATCTAGTAAAACGCCTTTTTTTTCAAAACAATAATACAACGTCGTTTCATAGAGCTCACTCATTCCAATAGCAATTTCCGAAGCGATGGTGTCTGCGTTTGTGTTCAATAACTGGCCATGCCCATCATGCGTTAAAGCACAAAATACAGGCACCAAACCGGCATCTAACAAAGCTTTTACGGCAGCTACATTTATTGAATCAATATCCCCGGCAAAGCCATAATCAATCTCTTTAACCGGTCTTTTATGCGCTTGAATCGTGTTGGCATCTGCCCCGCTCAGTCCAATCGCATTACAATGGTGAGCCTGTAATCGAGCTACAATTTTTTTGTTGGCCAAACCTCCGTAGACCATGGTAATCACTTCCAAGGTTTCGTTGTCTGTTATTCTTCGGCCCCCTATCATTTTTGGGGCTATTCCGATTTTTTTTGAAAATTCGGTTGCCAGTTTTCCGCCGCCATGAATTAGTATTTTTGGTGAGGGATGATTGGCAAATAAGCTAAGGAAGTCCGACAGTTCCGACTCATTCTCTATGATGTTCCCGCCTATTTTAATTATTGATAATTTCTCCTTCATATTACGCATTTAAAATTCCTCCATCAATAGTAAAGGTACTCCCCGTGATCCACGAAGCATCATCGGAAGTAAGAAACAATGCCAGTTTAGCGATATCTTCAGGCGTGCCTAATCGTTGCAGTAAAGTGGTTTTTCTTGCATTTTCTACGGCCGATTCGGGTGCTGAAAAAGCCTTTGCCGAATCCCACAACAAAGGGGTATCCACCGGTCCCGGGCACATGGCATTAACCCTTATTTTAGGAGCGTATTCTACCGCCAACTGCTTCATTAAGGCCAAAGAACCTGCTTTAGAGGCGCAGTAAGCGGGATGATTGGGAAAACTCTTAAAAGCAGCAATCGAGGCGTTGATTAAAATAGTTCCATGTGCACTTTCCATCAAATAGGGAATGGCATATTTTGAAAGGTAAAAAATAGCACTCAGATTCGTTTGGATAGTTTGTTGCCAGGAGTTTATGGGTAAATCTACCACATTCCCCAATCCTAGAATTCCGGCATTTATAGATAGGGCATCTACCTTTCCAAAGGTGGAGATGGCTTCCTTTACCAGATGTTCATTGTATGCAACATCACTGACATCTCCCGGAATAAAAATGGAATTCTCCAACGCTTTGCACAAAGCCTTTCCGCTTTCTTCATTTCTCCCGGACAGCACTAATTTGGCTCCTTCCTCATGAAAAACTTGCGCTATTGCCTTGCCCATACCGCTTGTAGCGCCGGTTACAATACAAACTCGGTCTTTCAGTTTCTGAGCCATGCTCTTATCTTTTATAACTGCTCCAATAATTTCTTTAAAACGATTTGAGCAGCGTAAGTTCTATTGTTTGCTTGTTCTATTACCAAAGATTGTGGACTGTCCAATACCTCATCGGCCACCACTACATTGCGCCGTACAGGCAGGCAGTGCATAAATTTTGCATCGCCCAGTTTGGTCTTGGTCATCATCCAGTTTTTATCCTGATTCACCACTTTTCCATAATCTGCATAACTGCTCCAATTCTTTACGTAAACAAAATCGGCATTTTGTAGCGCTTTTTCCTGATCGTGCTCAATGGTGACTCCTGCCGTTACCTTTTCATTTAATTCATAGCCCTTTGGGTGGGTAATAACAAACTCCGCTTCTTGCATTTTCATCATTTCCACAAAGGAATTGGCCACGGCATGCGGTAACGCTCTGGGGTGTGGTGCCCATGAGAGTACGACTTTAGGTTTTGCCTTAGTATTTTGTTCCGATAAGGTTATGGCATCGGCCAAGGCCTGTAGCGGATGCCCCACGGAGCTTTCCATATTTACAACCGGAACTGTAGCATGTTTTTTGAAGCCATTGAGAACCACTTCAGCTTCATCCTTTTCTTTGTCCACTAAACCGGCAAAGGCCCGGATTGCAACAATATCACAGTATTGAGAAACTACTTGGGCTGCTTCTTTTATATGTTCAGAAGCCCCTTGATCCATGATGGAACCATCGCCAAACTCCAACGTCCAACCCTCACTTCCAAAGTTCATAACCATGACTTCCAGACCCAGATTCATTGCCGCCTTTTGGGTGCTTAAACGGGTTCTTAAGCTATTGTTGAAAAACAATAACACCATAGTTTTCCCCTTTCCAAGGTTCTTATGTTTAGCCGGATTTAGCTTTAATGCTCTTGCCTCTTTCACCCAATTGGGAAGGGAATCGATATCTTTTAAAGATAGGAAATGTTGCATTCTTTTTAGGTTATTTTAGTATAAATACTGGTTTCATTTAAAGCATCTACGATAAAATTTTCTTTGAGTCCGTTCACAATCCATGTTTCAATACATGCGGCTTTGGCGATGGTAGCCGCTTCTATTTTAGACTGCATCCCTCCGGTACCCATAGACGATTTGCCAAGACCCACCTCTTTTTCTAATTCAGCTATTTCATTGACCCTTTTAATGGTTTCCGGATTATTGGTTTCCAAAGATTTTTTAGTATATATCCCATCCGTATTGGTGGCAATCATCAATAAATCTACTTTTAAAAGTGCTGCGGTTAAGGCGGCTAATTTATCATTATCGCCAAACTTAATTTCGTCTGTAGCAACGGTATCATTTTCATTAATAATAGGAATAAAATTATTGGCTACTAATACGTTAATGGTGCTGCTAATATTTATTTTGCTCGATGGATGTTCAAAATCGGAATACGAAAGAAGGCACTGCGCACTAGAAAGACCCAACTCTCGAAAACTCTCCTGAAACATGCGCATTAAATGGGGCTGACCAATAGCTGCTAGGGCTTGCTTTACGGTAATTTCTTTTCCGTTATGTTCTAATTTTACAAATTGTTTGGCAGCCGCAATGGCACCGGAGCTTACGATAATAAACTCGTAGTCCGCATTTAAGGCAGCTATTTGTCGCCCAATATCCTCCAGTTTACCTCTAGAAATCTGATCGGTTTCCTTAGTAAGGGTATTGGTACCAATTTTTAATAAAATACGCTTTTTGCTCATTAATTATGTGCTTTTCTCCATGGCTCGGGCTGGCTACCGTACCTGTCCGTTTCCAAAAATATACCATTTATTGGTAACCAAATGTTGCAATCCAATAGGCCCTCGTTGATGCAATTTATCTGTTCCTATGGCCAATTCGCCCCCCAATCCAAATTGCCCTCCATCCGTAAAACGTGTAGATACATTATGATACACGGCTGCCGAATCTACCGCATCCATAAAAATACGTGCTGTGGTTTCATTTTCGGTTAGGATAGACGCAGAATGACCGCCTGCATATTGGTTTATAGTATCAATGGCGGTTTCCAAATCGGGTACCTGACCCAACACTATTTTATAATCCAGAAATTCCTCATACCACATAGCGGCATTCGGCATAGGCGATGTGCCTTCAAAACCAGTTAGGGCACTATCGGTAAAAATGGCGACCTTCTTCTTTTTCAGCTCTTGCACTACATGATGCAGAAACTCATGTTTGCGGGGCAAATCGGCAGCAATGAGTACCTTATCTAATGCATTACAGGCCGATATTTTGGTTGTCTTGGCATTTATGATAATGTCGATGGCTTTTTCTACATCGGCCTCCGTATCTACATACGCAAAATTATTGCCTCTGCCACTCACAATAACCGGACAAGTCGCATGCTGTTTCACAAAGGAGATTAACTGTTCCCCGCCTCTGGGTACAATTAAATCTATTTTTTGTGGTGGTTTCTCCAAATACGCTTGTATTTCCGCTCTATTGAACTTCAAATAGGAAATCCAGTCACTGGAAATATCATTTTCAGAAAGTGCCTGATGCCATAGATCCACTACTAAAAGATTGCTGTTTAGAGATTCCTTACCGCCTTTTAATACTATTTTATTGCCCGATTTAAAAGCAATTCCGGCAGCTTCTACAGTAACATCGGGTCTTGATTCATAGATGATAAGTACGGTGCCAAAGGGAGCCGTTCTGTTAGATACCTTCATCCCATTTTCATGACTAAACTGATACCGTTCTATACCAAGGGGGTCTGTATTCCCTATCAATTGTTCTAACGAAAGAATCATGCCGTCAATCTTGGCATGATTCACCAAGAGTCTGTCCCGCATTGCAAGATCTCCGCCCTTATAACCTTGCATATCTTTTTGGTTGGCCTCTAAAATGGCGTTTCGTTCCCGATCCAGAAGTCTGGCCATGCCATCCAATACTGCATTTCGTTGTTCAATGGTTAAGGGTAAACTCATGTCAATTCTATTTTCAAGGCTTCAAAAAAGACATCTAACTGTTCTTTCCTAATATTTAATGCGGGTAAAATTCGCAGTACGTTTTTGTTTTTTGCCCCGCCTGTAAAAATATGTTGATTGTATATCAACCTTTTTCGTAAATCTGACACCTCAAAATCAAATTCGAGTCCAAACATCAATCCTCTTCCTTTTAATTGCTGTATTTGAGGAATCTCCTTTGCTTTTTCCAGAACGTATTGAAACATCTCTTCTGCATTCTGAATCAATTCTTCCTGCTCAATAACTTCTAAAACCGCCAATGCAGCGGCACAGGCAAGATGGTTTCCACCAAAAGTGGTTCCCAACATTCCGTAGGAAGCTTTAATGGTTTCGTGAAGCAATACGCCGCCTATCGGAAAGCCATTGCCCATTCCTTTTGCAATGGTAATGATGTCCGGTTCTATACCATGATGCTGAAAGGCAAAGAATTTTCCACTACGTCCGTAACCGGCTTGTACTTCATCGGCAATTAGAACAACCTTATTTTTCTTGCAAAGCGATGCTATATGTTGACAAAAAGAAGAAGAAGGTTGATCCAAGCCGCCAACCCCTTGAATGGCTTCCAAAATTACGCCACAGACATCCCCTTTTTCAATTTCATTCTCAAAAGCATGATGGTCATTAAAAGGTAAAAAACTCACTTTTTGTTGCTTATTGATAGGGGCATTAATTTTTTCATCATCGGTGGCAGCAACGGCCGCAGAAGTTCTACCGTGAAAACTATTCTGAAACGCAATTATTCTGGTTTTTCCTGTGATGAAAGAGGCCATTTTCAGGGCATTTTCGTTGGCTTCGGCTCCAGAGTTGCACAAAAAGAGATTATAATTCTCACAGCCCGATACGTGTCCCAGTTTAGTGGCTAATTCTTGTTGAATAGGACTTTGTACCGCATTGCTGTAAAAACCAATCTTATCTAATTGATCCTTAATTCGTTTTACATAGTGCGGATGGGAATGTCCTATAGAAATCACAGCATGTCCCCCGTATAAATCTAAATATTTCTGACCCTTCTCATCTGTAACCTCAACACCTTCAGCGGAAACCGGGGTTACATTATATAGGGGATATACGTCAAATAAATTCATTGTTAGGTTTTTTTGATTTGATTGATTTTTTCGAATGACGCTACAAGCCCTTTAATCAAGGAAGAACTTAGCCCTTGATGTTCCATTTCGTTAAGACCTTCTATGGTACAGCCTTTAGGCGTAGTTACCCTATCTATTTCCTTTTCGGGATGACTATCCGATGCAATCAATAGTGAAGCTGCCCCGTTACATGTATGCATTGCCAATTCCTGAGCCTCTTTGGCATCGAATCCCAATTGAATGGCTCCTTGGGTGGTGGCGCGGATAAGGCGCATCCAAAAGGCAATGCCGCTAGCACAAATTACCGTTGCTGCTTGCATTTGTTCTTCCGGAATTTCCATAGTATGCCCCATTCGGTTAAAAATGGCTTTGGCCAAATCAATACGTTTTTTGCCCTTTTCATTCGCACAAATACAGGTCATCGACTTCCCTACAGAAATAGCCGTGTTGGGCATGCTTCTTAGAATGTATAAGTCCGTACCTATAGTTTCTTCCATACGGGCAATGCTAAAACCGGTAATGGTAGAAATAATGACATGCTTCTCCGAAAACAAATCCTTAACTTCATTTAGGATGTCTTGAAAATGTCTGGGTTGCACTGCAAAAATTAGAATATCCGAATTTGAAACAGCCTCCCTATTGTTGCTCGTTATTGTTACATTATCGTATTTTTCCAGGGCTGCTAAGCTATCCGTATTTTTTTTAGTGAGGTACATGGTAGTGGCACCGTTGCTAAACAAAATTCCCTTTGCAATAGACAGACCCAAATTTCCTGTGCCAATTATAGCTATTTTCATAATTCTAGTAGTTAGTAAAGCGTACAAAGTACCAAGTTTGTTTTATAAATATTATATACTAAGTATACTTAATGTTTCCATTTTTATGGCTTTCAAAACCATTGCAATTCGTTCTAATTTCCCAAATTTGAATACTTAGTACTTTGTACTTAATACTCATTACTAAAAAAATCAATACTGATCCGCTCTAAAAAACACCTGCTTTTAAATGTAACCCTTCCGTTTCCTCAAAACCAAACATCAGGTTCATGTTTTGGACGGCTTGTCCCGATGCTCCTTTTAATAAATTATCGATAATAGATGTGATTAATAACGTATTCTCATGTTTCATCAAGTGAATATGACATTGATTGGTGTTTACCACTTGTTTTAAACTAGTAGGTTCTTCCGAAACTTGAGTAAACTGTGCATCTACATAGAAATCTGCATATAATTGCCTAGCTTCTGCTTCCGAACCCTCGAAATCTGTATATGCGGTAACAAAGATACCCCTTGGGAAATTGCCACGGTTAGGAATAAAAAAAAGTTGACTGCTATCTTTCTGCAAGGACCTTAAACTTTCATTAATTTCTCCTAAATGTTGATGGGTAAAGGGTTTGTACCAAGAAACATTATTGTTGCGCCAACTGAAATGGGAGGTTTCGGCCAGTCCTACGCCCGCCCCCGTGCTTCCGGTAACCGCATTAATGTGCACTCCATGTTGAAGCAACTGCGCTTTTGCCAGTGGTAAAAGTGCCAGCTGTATGGCGGTAGCGAAACAACCCGGATTGGCCACATAATTGGCATTGACAATGGTATTTCGTTGAAGTTCAGGGAGTCCGTAAACAAATTCTTTTTCCTCGTAAACAGCATCCTTTTGTAGCCTAAAATCATTGCTTAAATCTATAATTTTGGTACTCGTGGAAAACGTGTGGTTTTTAAGGAACTGGGTAGAATTTCCGTGTCCGAGACATAAAAAAACAACATCCACGTTTGCATTCACCTTAGCGGTAAATTCCAAATTGGTTAGTCCCAAAAGGTCGGGATGCGCTGTGTGTAGTTTTTTTCCTGCTCGTGTGGTACTAAAAATAAAATCGATAACGGTTTGTGGATGATGAAGCAAAATACGAATGAGTTCGCCTCCAGTATATCCCGAACCGCCTATAATCCCTGCTTTAATCATTGTTTTGATTTACGAAATTGTATATTTTTCCTGGATTGGATAGGATTTTGATAAATCCTTTGGCGTCCTCTGCCGTCCAACCCTTATTCATTTCACCATAACTTCCAAAAGCGGCATTCATTAAATCGTGTTTAGAACGGATGCCGTTTAGTTCAAATCGATACGGATGTAAGGTTATGTACACATCACCTGAAACATTTTTTTGGGTGTCCGATAAAAATGCTTCTATATTCCGCATTACTTCATCCAAATAATTTCCTTCATGCAAAAGCATTCCATAGAAATTACCCAATTGTTCTTTTTGAAACTGCTGCCATTTGCTCAAAGTATGTTTTTCTAATAAATGATGCGCTTTTATACAAATTAAAGAGGCGGCGGCCTCAAAACCAACCCTTCCTTTAATTCCTATAATGGTATCGCCTACATGAATATCTCTTCCGATAGCATATTGCGATGCCAAAGCGTTTAATTTAATAATTGTATCTACAGCCGAGGCCTCTTCTCCGTTGAGGGATACCGGCTCCCCATTTTTGAAGGTTAACGTAAGGGCTGTAGGCTTGGTTTCTTGGATTTGGCTAGGATAGGCTGTTTCCGGTAAGGAAGCATGAGAAGTTAAGGTCTCTGTACCGCCTACAGAAGTGCCCCACAAGCCTTTGTTTATAGAATATTTCGCCTTTTCCCAAGAATAATCGATCCCATTTTTCTGCAAGTATTCAATTTCTGCTTCACGCGATAATTTGCTGTCACGTATCGGAGTTATGATCTCTATTTCAGGGGCGATGATTTGAAAAATCATATCAAACCGCACCTGATCGTTGCCGGCTCCCGTACTACCATGTGCTATGTAGTTAGCTCCTATTTTTTTTGCGTAATTTACGATCTCCATGGCCTGTATAATGCGTTCTGCACTCACAGACAGTGGATAGGTATTATTTTTTAACACATTGCCAAAGATGAGGTATTTTACCACTTTTTGATAAAAGGTTTCTACGGCATCAATAGAAGTATAGGACGCCGCCCCCAGTTGCAGGGCTTTTTCTTTAATGCCATGTATTTCCTCTTCCGAAAAACCTCCTGTATTCACACTTACGGCATGTACTTCATATCCCATGTCCTGCGACAAGAACTTTGCGCAATATGAAGTATCTAATCCACCACTATAGGCCAAAACTAACTTTTTCATTTTTCTTTCTTTTTAAAAAACAGATGTTCTTTTATACTCTTTAATCGCTTAAATGCTTTAGTATTCAATTTTTCCTTTTCGCGGTCCCCATTTTTTGCAAAAGGATCGTATAACATGCCGGTACACAGGCACATTTTTTGTTCGGTACGGGTAAGAATATCGAAATTCTTACAGGTTTGGCATCCCTTCCAAAAATCGGGATCATCGGTAAGTTCCGAAAATGTTACCGGTTTGTACCCCAGTTCGTAATTTATCTTCATTACAGCAAGCCCTGTAGTAATCCCAAAAATCTTGGCATTTGGAAATTTTTTTCGGGAAAGCTCAAAAATCGTCTTTTTTATATCCTTTGCCAAGCCTTTATCCCTATAATTAGGGTGTACAATTAGTCCGGAATTGGCAACAAACTTCTCATGACCCCATACTTCAATGTAGCAAAATCCGGCAAAAGTAGTTCCATCCAAAGCAATAACCGCATTGCCATTTTGCAACTTTTTCTGAATATATTCCGGGGTGCGTTTGGCGATACCCGTGCCTCGTATTTTTGCAGACTCTTCTATAGTGTCGCAAATAATCTGCGCATATTTAAAATGAGATTCATTAGCAATAACAATTTTCATTGAACGTTGCTTTAAAGATTAAAATTTAGATAGTATTTGAAGCGAGAGTAGAAATGGACACACCTATTTCCAAAATGAAATTGCACCCTTACGGGCGACGACGAAAAGGAGTAAACGATACAACGAGATTGGTTGATTCGTTTTGATAGTTAGTAAGTGCTTTTTTCTCCATTGCGAAACAAAGGTATAAATTTAATTCATAGTATTACATTAGCCTATCAATTTTTACAAAAAAGTGCCTTTTTGTTATTTCGATACCGTATTTCGTAGACCATGAACCCATAGATTACGATGTATTCTACCAATAATAACCATAAGTTTTCCTTAAAATCACTCTTAGAATAAGCCCAATAACTTAAGGCCACAACACCAGACCATACTATGGCGAAACGGAATTGTGTAAAAACGCCTAAAAGTGCTACAAAAATTATGTACCAAGGATGTATGGTGGTGGCCAAAAAATAATAGACACACAAGATCCAGAACATGGAATTAAGAAGATGGGAAAGGCTATTGTTCTTCTTTAAAAAAGTAATAAAAAGGATGACAGCAATTATGATGTAGGGCGATATCTTTCCAAAATCTTTAATGAGTTCGTATCCTTTTATATCAAAATGAAGGGCAATTTGTTTTATAAGATTATAGACTCCGGCATTAAACTCAAAATTAGAAAACCAAAGCCCGATAGTTGCCGAATAGTTGTCTATAAATTCTACAGTAAAAAAAGGAAGTAATAGCAAGAGCATTGCGCCCCCTACTAAGAGGTAAAACAGAGTGCTTTTTTTAAAACCAAAAAAAGGCAGAAAAAGCGGTAAAAACAGGATCGGCACTAGTTTTACGGAAATAGAAAGTGCATAGACCACGGCAGCCCATTGCCAGTAGCCTTTGGCAATTAAACATAAAGACCAAACAAAGAAAAACAGCATTACGCCTTCAAAATGAAGGTTGCCAGTAAGTTCTATGATCACAAGCGGATTTAGAAAATACCAAAAAGCATGATACTTGGGAAGGTTAAGATGCCCCAATAATTGCCTTCCAAAGTAAAGCACGCCAACATCTGCCAGGATCATAATGCTTCTCATAAACAGGATGTTTCCGAAAATTCGATCTTCGGAAAATAAAGCCGATAGTCCAAAAAATAGTTGATTTAGTGGCGGATAATTAGAAAAATGTCGGGCGCTTAAGCTACCCATTCCTTCATAGAGTATTCGTGCATTGGCTACAGGAAATTCTGGCTCTATGATGAGCGTATTGGGAACAAAGAGATAGGGGTTAATTCCATTGCGTATTAATTCGCCATCCCAAATAAACCGATAAAAGTCTTGCGACAAATTAGGCGTGGCAGCCATGAAAATGAGCCGAAAAAGAAGACCGGCAACGAACAGAAACTTAAAATTCCATTTTTCAAACTGTATCATTTTGTAGCACAAAAGAAACAGTGCAAAAAACAGACTTATTAACTTCAAAAAATCTGTCCGCTCAAGCGCATAGGCAAAACTGTAATAGAAGAAGAGGCTACACCATGCCAGCAGTATTGGAACTTTATGTAGTTTCCAATAGGCTCGCATGCTTAGACCTTAGCGAAAAGGGATTTAAAAAAGACAAAACCAAAACCCAAAAACAGCATAAAATGGAAGGGAAACAGACCAAAATCATTTAAGGGTACTGCGCTATACATGCCAAATAAGAAATAGATCATAAGTAGCGCTTCTAAAATCATGTTCGGTGAAAGTTTTGTGGTTAAATACTTATTGCCTTTCCAACTGTCTGTTAACTTATTGATGTTAAATTTAGGGGTGCGCACAAACTCGCTTCGTTTGCCCATATGGCCTTCTAAAACAGCCATGGAATTATGGAGCGAAAAACCTAAGGCGATGGAGAAAAAGGTAAAGAAAAGTTTTATGTAGTCTACAAACTTGTCAAAACTACTGCCTTGTATACTTTTATAGGTAAACCAATAACACACAAATAAAATGATGGTACTGATGATAAAGAAACTGGTAACATCAAACAACCAACCTAAATGCGGAAACATGTTTTTGATGTACAACATAGGAATGCTTAAAAATGCTACAATAAAGACACAAAGAAACATAGAACTGTTTAGCAAGTGCATTACCCCATGAAATTTGGTTTTAAAAGAAATATTTTTAGAGAAAAGGACGCTTACCACCGTTTTTCTGAAATTTTCAGCACCTCCTTTATTCCAGCGAAATTGCTGTGAACGGGCTGCACTGATTACTACGGGAAGCTCTGCCGGGGTTTCTACATCTTCCAAATATTTAAATTTCCAATTCTTAAGTTGGGCACGATAGCTAAGATCTAAATCTTCGGTAAGGGTGTCTCCTTCCCAGTTACCGGCATCTAAAATGCATTCTTTACGCCAAATACCGGCCGTACCATTAAAATTTATAAAATGGCCTTTGGCGTTTCTTCCTACTTGTTCTAAGGTAAAGTGCGCATCTAAGGCAAAGGCTTGTATTCTTGTTAAGGTAGAATAGTCTCTGTTGATATGCCCCCAACGCGTTTGCACCACTCCTATTTCTGTATCTTTAAAATAAATAACGGTCTTCTTTAACCAATCTGAAGATGGAAGAAAATCGGCATCAAAAATAGCAATAAACTCTCCTTTGGCAATTTTTAAACCCTCTTTTAAAGCGCCTGCCTTAAATCCTTCCCGGTTGGTTCTTCGTATGTGCGTAATATCTAATCCCTTTTCTTGAAGCAATTTAATGCGCTGTGCGGTATCATTTACAGAATTGTCGGTGGAGTCGTCCAAAACCTGTATTTCCAATTTGTTCGAGGGATATTCAATTTTGGCAATGTTTTCTAAAAGTCGTTCTACCACATATTCCTCGTTGTAAATAGGTAGTTGTATGGTTACAAAGGGGATTTCTCTAGGGTCTAAAAGATTGAATTTTGGGGCGGTTTGTATCTGTCTTTTGTAACCTAGATAATTTACTAAAAGGTTTAATTGCGCCAGACTGTAAAAAAAGATCAATAACAACGAAATAGTGTAGATGGCTATAATGATGTAAACAATTGCTAGTCCCATTTATTTGATGCTATATTTAAAAATCCAACCTAAAATTTTAATGCCTGCAAAGATAGTACCTTTTACCGTACCAGACACCTTAGAGACGCCAATTCTTTTTTTATAACGTACTGGCACTTCGGTATATGTCATTTTTTTTCTTAAAACCTTTAATTGCATCTCTACAGTCCAGCCATAGGTTTTGTCTTCCATTTCCAATTCTTTGAGCTTTTCGTACTTTATGGCTCTAAATGGCCCTAAGTCCGTAAATTTTGCTCCAAAAAACACGCGCATTAAACATGTAGCTAACCAATTTCCAAACACTTGTTGAGGGGTCATCGCTCCGGGCTCTCTTAGCTCCTTTCTACGGGCACCCACTACAAAATCTATGTTTTGTTCTAAAATAGGTTTTACAATTTTGGAAAGCTCCTCCGGATAATCGGAATAGTCTCCATCTACAAATACGATAATATCGGGTGCTTTGGATTGCTTAGCGATGTAATTCATACCACAAAGACAGGCATTACCGTAGCCCTTCTGATCCTCGGTTAATACGGTAGCTCCTGCTTTTAGGGCATTTTCACCTGTTTTATCGGTAGAATTATTGTTGACAACTATTATTTCCGAAACAGTTTTGGGAAGTGCTTTAATGACTTTTTGTATAGAGTCTTCTTCGTTAAATGCCGGAATGATCACTGAGATTATAGACATGTATTATGAAAGGTATGCGGCAAAAATAAGGTTTTATCTTCCTATCTGTACCTATTCGGAATTACTTCTTGTTTGCCAGTTCCATCAAATCTACATCATTACCCAATAAAACATCGGTAGGGTTTATACGTCCCTTTAAGGGGCCATTTTCCAATTTTAGGACGCCTCTGGGGCATACCGCAGAGCAGATGCCGCAGCCTACACAACTAGAGCGTACAATATTTTCTCCTTTTTGCGCGTATGCCCGTACATCGATACCTTGTTCGCAGTAGGTAGAGCAATTTCCACAGGAAATACATTGTCCTCCATTGGTTGTAATCCTAAAGCGCGATTTAAAGCGTTGTACAAATCCCAAATATGCAGCTAAGGGACAACCAAATCTACACCAAACCCTGTTGCCAAAAATGGGATAAAACCCGGTACCAATAACCCCGGCGAAAACGGCACCAATGGCCAAACTATAGGTATTTTGTACACTTTGCGTACGGATGCCTAATACCGTACCCGATTCTGTAAAGAAGCTGTAAAGCGTCATTAGTGTCATGCCCACTGCAAAAACCAGTACGCCGTGAATTAACCATCGTTCTACTTTCCAAGAAAAAAGCGATTTGCTGGAATGTTGCCGGTAGGGATCTCCTAATGTTTCGGCCAGGCCTCCACAACCACATACCCACGAGCAATACCATCGTTTACCAAAAAAATAGACCATTACGGGTACAACGATCAGTGTTAAGGCAATGCCCCATACCAGTATAAAAATTCCGATGCCCCCACTAGCTAGTAATTCTTTTAAGTTCCAGGAAAAGAAAAAGTCATAGTCTAAAGGAAATGCGTTTTTAAAATCGTAATAGGGCATTTGCAAGCGAACCATAATTTCAGGTATCAGAAACGCAAATACAATCTGAAAAAACAACACTGAGGTGGTGCGTATTATTTGGTACATGTTATGGCGATATTTAATGTACATCCGCACGGCCATAACGGTCATTACCACACAATACATAAAACCATATACAAACCAATGCCCGGCAGGATTTCCGCTAAGAGCCTCGCTAATAGGATCTACCAAGTACGTCCAGTTAACCGCATATTCTGCTTTAAAATAAAGGATGAGGTAAAAAGAAACAAGAAAGATAAAAACCAACCACGCAATCCAACCTCTATTGGTGGCCGTTTCATGATAAATACCATCGTTCTTAATACCTTTTTTACCCAGCAAAATAACATTGGGCAGAATAAACATGAGCGATCCTAAGATACCAAAACCAAAAGTGAGCAACCACATAAGGCCCTTATTTTCGGCAATAAATCCGACACCCGATGCTTTGCCTACAGTAAGCGCCAAGTCATGCGCATTGGCATAGATCACCTTGTCATATTCCTTATTTTTTCGATGTTGGGAATTAGCCGTCTCCAATGCAGCAGCAATTTTAGGGGACAAGGCCATCATTCCCTGAAACTCCTGTCCCACAATATGGGTTTCAATTTCCTCAGAAAAAATAGGACTCTTTATTCCCTTATCCTGAAGAATTGAGGTTGCGGATGCTGATGAAAGTTGAAAAGTACCCAAAACAGGAAGAAGAATAAATAGGGCAAGGCCTATTAGAAAGATGATAAGACCTGTTTGCTTAATTGTTTTCATGTGTTTAATTTTATTCCTTTTTAGTGGTTAAATGAAACTCGCCAATTATCATTCTCTTGTGCGTTGCGCTTTTTATTCTGGCTCGTTTCATGTAATGCGAAATTTCTTCGAATTTCAACTATTGAACTAATTACGTTGCACCTTATGCTACACTTTACTAAAAATACGTTGCCAACTTTTTTTCTTTGAAACAAGGTGTGTTCCCATTTCGGTGTTGTATTTGGAAAGAATAGCGTCTTCTTGAGACGCATAGAATTCAGGGTCAAAATTAGCATCCTTAAGGTGTTCCATTACAAAGTCTACCTTTCTTTGTTCGGTAAGCCAACGATCAAAAAGCTCATGTCTCATTCTAATGCCAAAAGTGTTAATTCCTAAAAAAAGTTTGGTATCTGCGTGGTACGCAACGGTAATACATATTTTTTCCGTAGCATGCCGCCAGTGAAAATGAGCTTCGTGTTTTTCTTTGCCCTGATCGCTAAAAACCCAACCATAGGTTTGGTATTCAATGTCGAGAAATTTGGCTGAATTAAACCAGTGTCCGGGATTGTACTGTCTTTTGTTTCCACAAAGGGTCTGCGCCAAAGTCTCGCCCATCATGCGTCCGGTATACCAAACGGCCTCTATAGGTCTGCGCTGCCCAATACCTTGGTGCTGTTCGGCGCAATCGCCTATGGCATATACATCTTTAATGTTAGTTTCTAAAAAACGATTTACTTTAACGCCTCTGCCAATTTCAATTCCGGAATCCTTTAAAAAGTCGATATTTGGCGAAACACCTGCCGTGAGTCCGACCACATTGCACGCAATAGTATCACCTTTGTCTGTGGTTACAGCTTTTGCCCTGCCTTTTTCATCAGACAGAATCTCTACAAGGTTAGTCCCCAATCGAAGATCAATGTGATGTTCTACGATGTGTTCATTAATCATTTGCGATTCCCCATTTGGTAGTACGCCGTTCCAAAAACTTTCTTCGCGCACCAAAAAGGTAACCGGTATTTTACGACTCCGTAACATCTCGGCCATTTCTATGCCGATAAGACCGCCGCCCACAATTACAGCGCGTTGGCACACTTTATTATTGGGCGCATTCTTCTCTAAATTATCCAAATCTTGTTTAGAATACAATCCTTGTACCCCATCCAAATCTTGTCCGGGCCAACCAAACTTATTGGGTTTAGAACCGGTAGCGATCACCAATTTATCGTAGGTAATGGCATTTCCTTTTTTTAAAAGCACCGTTTTACTTTCGGGCATTACCTGAGTTACAAAATCGTGAACCAGATCTATTCTGTTTTTCTTCCAAAACCAATTTTCATAGGGTTGTGTATGTTCAAACTTCATATGCCCCATATACACATACATTAAGGCCGTTCTCGAGAAGAAATAGGGCGTTTCAGCAGCGATAATAGTTATTTTTTTGTCCGAGTTTTTTCGGATATGCCTTGCAGCAGTAACGCCAGCAATTCCGTTACCAATAATTACAATATGTTCCACAAATAAAAATTAATTAGGTTGCACTAATTAGGTCGGTATAAAGATAAGAACTTAAAAGGACGGTTCAATTTAGATTAATTTTAAATAAATCTCTTTAGAAAACAAAATGAAACAAAATTGAGTACCTTCGAAGGTTAAAATACCATTGTTTTTGATGAAAAAATTAGGATTTCTTTTTTTAGTTGTTTTACAAGTAGCGTGCAATAGCCAGGTTACAGAAAAGGTGAATGGCGTCAGTTTTGTGGCTTCGCGAGAAAGTGCAGCCCAAGAACACGCCGAAGAATTACTTAAATTAAGTGCCAATTATGCAGCTGTTATGCCTTTTGGATTTATTCGTGACATGGACTCGCCGGAAATTATTTTTGATACAGAACGGCAGTGGTTTGGCGAAACTAGAAACGGCTCTAAACAATATATAGAACTGTTAAAGAGCAATGGCATTAAGGTGATGCTGAAACCTCAAATTTGGATAGCCCGAGGGGCATTTACGGGCAACCTTAAAATGGCTTCCGAGCCGCAATGGCAAGCCTTAGAAGCGTCTTATGAAAAATTCATTCTCAATTATGCTACCTTGGCCGCTGAAACACAGGTGCCTATGTTCTGCATAGGTACCGAACTCGCTCAATTTATACACCACAGACCCGATTTTTGGAAGCAACTCATTGTAAAAATAAAGACGGCATATAAAGGTAAATTAACGTATGCTGCAAATTGGGATGAGTTTGCCAAAACACCGTTTTGGAACGAACTCGATTATATTGGTATTGATGCCTACTTTCCACTTTCGGATGAGAAAACGCCCACCTTGGAACGCCTTCGAGCCGAATGGAAGTCGCACAAAACCGAAATAGCAAGTTTATCAAAAAAAGTAGGTAGACCTATTTTGTTTACAGAATACGGATATCGAAGTTCCGATTATACCACCTTAAAACCATGGGTAGCCGATCGAGAAATTACCTCCATAAACCTCGAAGGACAAGCCAATGCTACTAGAGCACTATTAGAAGAGTTTTGGAGCGAAGATTGGTTTGCGGGTGGATTTGTTTGGAAATGGTTTATAAATCACGCCAAGTCTGGTGGTGCACAAGACAACCAGTTTACGCCACAGAATAAACCGGCAGAGCATGTGCTGCGATCATTTTACCAACAGCACTAGTGTTCTGATTTCCTCATAATCATTTGTTTTTTGAATGCTTTTTTGATAACCTTTGTTTCAAAAAGGATATTTATCGTGCTATTTCGAATAAAAATAATAGGTACTGTGCTAATTCTTGCCATTTTAACACCCATGCAGGGGCAAGATAGCTTACAAACCATAGTGGCGGAAAAAGGGGATGGAATCTATTCCATTTTACGAAAATTTGGCTTAAGCCCTGCGCAACATTATCATAATTTTATAGCCTTAAATGAAGCCGACTTAAAGGAAGATCTCACCCTTTTAGAGGGTAAAGCCTATGTGCTCCCACAAGTGGAAAACCTTAATTTGGTCGATTCTTTTAGTACAACTACGGTACACAATGAACTTTCTACAGGCGTATCTCATGCTATTTTTGGAGAAAAACACGCTTTGGTTACTGCCGTAAGTGAGCGATTAAAAAACAATGTATATTATCTTATTTCCGGCCACGGCGGGCCAGATCCCGGAGCCATAGCGACTTATGCCGGCACCACTATAGCCGAAGATGAATATGCCTATGACGTAACCTTGCGTTTGGCTAAGGAACTCATGTCTCATGGAGCCACCGTTTATATCATTATTCAGGATCCGGATGACGGCATTCGGGATGATCGCATTTTAGCTCTTGATAGAGACGAAGTAGCCTATCCTAATTTGGATATTCCTTTGGGACAATTGGCTAGGCTAGAGCAGCGCGTAGCCATCGTAAACCGATTGTATCAAGAAAACATGGGGAAATACCAACGATTAATTGTAACCCATGTAGACAGCCGAAGCGAAGGCAAGAACATTGATGTGTTTTTTTATCATCATGAAAAGAGTACCCATGGAAAAAAACTGGTAGAGAGCATACATAAAACCTTTCAGGACAAATATAAACAGCATCAACCCAATCGTCTCTATGACGGTACATTTGCCGATAGAAGCGGGTTGTACCTTATTAAAAACACGAAGCCGGCCATAGCGTATATCGAAATAGGTAATATCCGAAACACAAAGGATCAAAAACGAATTCTAGACCCGGTAAACCGTCAGGCTTTGGCCAATTGGATCAGCGAAGGGATCTTGCTCGATTTTGAAAGGAAATAGTCCCGATTGCCATTGTTTTGTTAAGACCAAACATGGCGCTTATAGTACGCATATAACTGTTCCGGCCCTGCGCCAATACAATTTTTAAAATGAATTACACCAAAATGGTATTGCAGGCGTACCACACCGTTTTTTTCATAGCGCCTTGCCGAAGTTTGTACATACCTTGGTAAAATTTTGAAGGGTGTCATTTTATAGATCCGAATAATTAGCTCATTGTCTTCAAATATCTGGTATGCTTCATTATAGCCACCTGTGGCTTGAAAGAACGCTCTGGTAATGAATAAGGATTGATCGCCACCGCGACAAAGGGTGTGGTTTACCTTGGTAAACCAAGCAAAAAAGCGAAGAAACCTACTTTTACTGTCAAATTTCATTTGAAAACAACCTGCCTTATGACCCTCGTTTACCGCACTTAAAATGGTTTGGTCAAAATCTTTGGGCGGAAAGGTATCTACGTGCAAAAAATAAAGCACACCACCTTGGGCGTGCTTTGCTCCTGTATTTAATTGTTTGGCTCTTCCTTTTGAGGACGTAATTACCCGAGCACCATAATCGCTGGCAATCGCTGCGGTGGCATCTGTGCTGCCCCCATCTACAACGATGATTTCTTTAATATGTTTGGCAGAACTGTTTTCTTGTATATAGGACAATAACGTGCCGATATACGCTTCTTCATTCAATACCGGAATAATAACGCTAATAGTCAATGGTTTACTTTGCTTCATTCAGGCTCCAGTCATAATCGAGGTATCCTGTTTTGGTTTTTCTGTTGATCGTTGTTTTGGCATATTGGTTTACAAAATCTGTTAAGGATCCATTTTCAGTAAAATCCTTCTTAAACCATTTAAAAATCTCAGATAATTGCGCTTTTTCTGTAGAAATAATGTTCCTATTGGGGTCGTTAATAAAATTAACGGCTGCGATATGTAATTGTTGGTCTACGTGCTCTGCTTTATATGCTTCGTTGATAAGCTTTGGGCAAGAGAATGAGGCACAATTAATGGCAAAATGAATCCGCGGTTCGTTCATTTTTCGCAATATTTCGTGCTCTATATCCCCTAGAGAATACATTTTATCGCCAATACGCAACCATTTTTGATCCCATGGTCTTTTAATGTCTTTAATACTTTTAACGGGATAATTGGCTGTTATTAATTTTATGGTTCCGGCATTATACAAATTAATGTAGTACGCTAATCGGTCTTCTTTTGTCCAATTTTTTGATGGGTAATTTACAGCTAGTTCATGTAGGTAGGCATCCAATTCACTAGAGGCCTTTTTAAAACCTTCGTAATCCACCTGACCGTCATCATCCACATATTTTTTCAAAAGTGTATCCCATGCGTTATGTTTCATGGGGATGGTTTCTGCACTGCCGTGGGTAGGATCCACAGGCATCGTTTTGTTTTTAAAGAAAAAGAACATACCAAACAATACAAGCGTTGTTGTAAGATTAATTTTAAACATGATGTCAAAAGATTTAGGGGTTTTAATCAGATGCTTTTAGTAGGCTGTCATTTACATTGCTTACATAAAAATGAATATTTAACACTATTTCAGTGTAGCATTTTTGTGTTGAGCGCCATTCATGTACCCATGCGTTACTTATCCTTATAACGCAAAAAAAGCCATTAAATTTTCTTGATTAACTCCCTAAATAAGCAAACCATTTTGGGTTCTGTTTTTTCTGCAATTTCTAAAATTTCGGCTATGTTTACAGGGCGCAAGTTGTCTGGGTCGCATTCATCTGTTAACACAGAAATGGCCACTACCGGCAAACGTAGGTGATTGGCCACAATAACTTCGGGTACCGTGCTCATACCAACCGCATCGGCCCCTAGTATTTTTAACATTCGGTATTCGGCTCTGGTTTCTAATTGGGGGCCTACTACTGCTGCATATACGCCTTTGTGAATTGTAATAGCCTCTTTTTTGGCAATGTGCATAAGCAGATTACCCATATCCCTGTCGTAGGGGTTACCCATGTCTACAAATCGATCACCAAATTCGGCTACATTTTTGAAAGCCAATGGCGAATTACCTTGGAGATTAATATGATCTTCCAAAAGCATGATATCTCCCTTTTTATAGGCTAGATTAATAGCACCTGCCGCATTAGAAATAAATAATTTTTTAATCCCCAAACCATGCATAACCCGTATGGGATAAGTTACATCAAACAAATCATAGCCCTCATAAAAATGAAACCTTCCTTGCATGACTACTACTTTTTTTCCTTGGAACGTTCCGTAAATCAGTTTTCCGGAATGAAATTCAACCGTAGCCAAAGGAAAAAAGGGAATATGATTATAATGAGCCTCTATGCTATTTTCTATGGCATCGGCTAGTTTTCCTAAACCGGTACCAAGTACAATACCTATTTCAGGAGCAAGAAACCCCTTTTGTTTTAAATAGGCTACAGATTCAGCTAATTGTTTGGCAATCATTATGTTTTATTTTTTAGGAAGGGCTTAAAATCTGGAATATCTTTAATATCATCATAGACATCTATATCATTCTTTTGGGGTAAAAGAGACACATTTTGGTTCTCTAAATCCTTCATGGTGTCTGTAAGGACCGTTTCGGTGCCCCATTTTTTATGTTGAAACAGCCGAGAATTGTACGTCTTCATCCCTAAAAGATAATAACCTCCGTCCTGTGCCGGACCAAGTACATAATCGCTATGATTTAGCCTTAAAAAAGCTTCTTCAATATCAGATGTGCAAAGATCGTACATATCACTTCCAATGATTAGAATTTGGTCAAAACCGCTATCAAATCCCTCTTTAAAGGCATGAGCCATACGCTCCCCCAAATCGTTTCCATGTTGAAGTTTTTTTTCGAACTTTTTTTCATCCCACAGATCATTTTCCCAAATGGCATCGGAGTAGTACACTGCTTTTGTGAGCCTAAGGTCTTGTGTTATCCCTACGGTATGTGCCAAGAGAAATTTATAAATGGCCAATGCAGCGGCATCCCCTACTGTTGCCGCCAAGCGCGTTTTACATTTGCCCAACTCGGGATTACGGGTAAAGATAAGCAGTAATTTTTTTGGATTCATTCTAAAGATAACTAGGTTTTTAGGGCTTGTACGATTTGTCTGCATTCGTTAAGAGTCGCCCCCAAATACGATTATAGGGATGTACCTTATTGGTTTCTCTTTCAGCAGAATCGTATACCGGAAAACCACTATTTTTCCATTCAAAAATACCGCCGTAGAGGTTTTTAACGTTGGTATAGCCGGCGGATATCAATTTTTCTCCGATAGCTTCGGAGCGTACTCCAATAGAGCAATATACTACAATAGGGGTTTCGTTGTTTTTTATAGTGTTGCGCACCTCGGTAAGGTCAAATTCATCATACCCAACCCATAAAGCATTTTTTAAATGACTTACTTGGTACTCTTTTTTTTGACGCGTGTCTAACAGAAATTCAACTTCTGTCTTGGCCAGTTCGGTCGTAGTAATATAGGGTACCGTATGCTCATTGTACATGTCCAATGCCTTTGGAATGGAATTTTGGGCACATCCAAAAGGAGCGGTTAAAACGACAAACATGGTTTTAAGCAATAGTCTCATGTAGGTGCTTTCATAAAATAAACGGTAAAGATACTATTTTGAATTTGATACCCCTATACGCCCCACTGCTTCCACAATTTTTTCACTCAAAAAGCTGTATATTTACAAGAAAAGCAATGCGTATTTGTTTCTTAAATCATTATCTGTAACCCAAAAATAAAATATCCCAAGGCATGATCAATTATTTTTCGAAGGCTCTTTTTTTGCTGTTCCTTTGTGTTTTATGCGCTTGCAGACAGCAAGCCAAGGTGGATAAAACTGAATTAATGGAAGTGCCTAACCAATCCTATAGCGAACCGTACCGGCCGCAATTTCACTTTTCCCCCAAGGAAAAATGGATGAACGACCCTAACGGACTGCTATATAATGATGGGGTGTACCACTTGTTTTATCAATATTATCCGGACGATATGGTTTGGGGACCTATGCATTGGGGGCATGCCACGAGTACAGATATGCTGCACTGGGAGCATAAACCCATTGCCCTATTTCCGGATGAACACGGTCTCATTTTCTCCGGAAGTGCCGTGCTAGATGCTACGAATACCTCAGGTTTTGGCACAGAAGAACATCCGCCTATTGTAGCGATTTATACCTATCACAGTATGGAAAAGGAACAGGCGGGAAAAACGGATTATCAAACGCAGGGAATTGCCTATAGTTTAGACAATGGGGATACTTGGGTAAAGTATGACGGCAATCCGGTGATTAATAACCATCAGGGCATGAAAGATTTTAGAGATCCAAAAGTGTTTTGGAATGATAAAATCCGTGCATGGACCATGCTATTGGTAGCCGGCGACCATTTACAAATTTGGGAGTCTCCTAACCTAAAAGATTGGAAAAAAGAAAGTGAATTTGGTAAAAACCAAGGTGCGCATGGCGGGGTGTGGGAATGTCCGGATTTATTTCCGCTAAAAGTAGCCGGAACCGATGAGGTAAAATGGGTATTGCTCATAAGTATCAATCCCGGGGCACCCAATGGCGGGAGTGGCACCCAATATTTTATTGGTGATTTTGATGGAAAAACCTTTAGCTCGGAGCAAACCGAAGACCGCTGGATCGATTGGGGCACCGATAATTATGCCGGGGTAACCTATAATAACACCCCAGATAATGAGCGCATTTTTATTGGATGGATGAGCAATTGGGATTACGCGAGGGATACGCCTACCACACCTTGGCGTAGTGCTATGACCCTGCCTAGAAAACTTTCTTTGAAGAAAATAGGGAAAAAGTATGAGTTGCTAAACTATCCGTTGGAAGTGTTTCGCACTATTTTGACCCCCGATGTGCAAAAGGATATTTCCATTGATGCCGCCACAGCAACATCGATTACCCTCAAGAATTTTAATCAGTCGCAGGTACAATTCAACACCGAGGCCACACATTTTCAAATTAGCTTTACCAATTCCCAAAAAGAAACTTTGGTACTCACTATGGATGGCAAACTCAAACAATTTACACTAGATCGATCCAAATCAGGGAAGGTAGATTTTCAGGAAAATTTTGCAAAAAATGTACAGCGAATGCCTGTTCCTCATATCCCGGAGGGCAGCTATGAGGTTCGCATTATTATGGATTGGTCTTCCGTAGAAGTCTTTATAAATAACGGACAGTATGTTATGACTTCGCAGCTGTTTCCGAACGAACCCTACACCGAACTACAAATAGAAAACAAAGGAAATGCAGCTATTTTACTTCGAGATGTTGAAGTAAGTGCGGTTAGTAGGGTTTGGTAATATGGGGAACCGTTTACCAATCAAGAGGTGTACTTTGCTTTGTGACCTGCCATCAAGGCGATGTATAGGTGCTACCTGAAAGATTCAAAATCGTATTGGTCAACACCTCTAAATCGATGCCTAAATTTTCTCTGTTCACCTGAAGCGTTGCTTCTTTCAGCTCCTTTGGTAAATTGGCGTAGCCTACTTTGGCACCCAAAATCATACCAGCAACTGCGGCTACAGTATCATTGTCCCGACCGTAATTGACGATAAACTGAAGCGTTTTTTCAAAATCACCCTCGCCAAAAACCAATGCCGTATAGGCAATTTCCCAAATTTCACCGGCATGAAAAGGAATGGCTTTTTTATTCTTTTCTAACGCGCGATAGATAGATTCCTGACGAACCCATTCATCTAAAGATCCCGGATACCCTTTGGGCATCTTCCACCCCACAGGATCGGAATTAAATAGGTGTTGGGTGTCCAATATCTCTAAAGCCGCCTTTACATTTTTCTCAGCATTATCAGCAATGGAATAGGCAATGCGACCCACCAGACGGCTATCCTGATATCCATAAGGATCTACAAATACGCTTGCATTAAGAATACTATCCATATCGGCAGATTGCAGAGCCATTTGGGTTATGGCAGCAGTCATTCCTGAAATATCTTTGGCATAGCCGATATCAAAAATAGCATGATCATAAGCGATTGCGTACGCGGTTTCAGCATTGGCAGCACACAAGCCAAAAACAGGGGCGTACAACATTCCGGCACAAGCCATTTCGCCACCATAAAATCGATTAAGAGCCTTTTGATATTCCTTTGCATCTTGTTTGTAGGCAAATGCCACTCGAGCCCATTCCTTAATCCAATCCAATTTTTCTATTTGGGTATCCAAAACATCCGGATGCATTAATTCCGGTGCAGACCTTTTGTCCGGAATAAGAGAACTATAATAGTCCGTTATAAAGGTCGTAAAATGATCGGCATTGGCAGAAACTCCATATTTTCCCAAGTAAGTGATCAAAAGCATTTTCCATCGGGTATCGTCGGTGGTAGAACCAGAATCCAGATTGTGACCCCAAGTTCCTTCGGGAGATTGGTAGCGCACTGCAGGCGTAAGCCCCGTTATATAGCCGTATTTCCGTTGAATATCCTTTCGGTGCCACATTTCGGTAGAAGCTCCCATGGCATCACCAATAGCCGAACCTACCAAAGCACCAAGGATCTTGTCGTAACGCACCGCATCAGCTAGGTTGTTTTCAGGAAGGCCATAGCCGGTTTTTACAGGGGTAGCTATTTCCAATACCGGCTTGTTTTCCTTACAAGAGAATAGTAAAGTCAACAACCCTAAAAATGTAAGTTTTTTTTTCACCACCATTTCATTAGGTCACAAACAGCTGGTCTAGGGTAGTTCTTCCCCTTTTGCAGCGATATAAATTTTAAACCATTGTTCTAGACTCATGTCTATGGTCAATGCTTCGGCAGCGGCTTGAGTGCGTTCCAGTTTTTGGCTACCGACTATAGGGAGTATCCCTGCCGGATGTTTTAGCAACCAAGCATACGCTATTTTGTCTATTCCATCAACGTGTAATTCGTGAGCTACTTCCGCAAGTATCTGGTGCACGCGATGTCCTTTTTCGCTTTTTGGCGCTACAATTTCTCCACCGGCCAATGGCGACCACGCCATGGGGTTTATATTTTCCTTTAAAAAAAATTCCATATTACCATTTTCAAAATGCTCCAAGCAAAATGGAGAAATCTCCACTTGATTGGTTACCAGAGGCATGTCGATATGCTTTGCCAACATTACAAACTGTGCAATGCTAAAATTAGAAACTCCAAAATGCAAAACCTTACCACTTCTGTGTAACTCCGAAAATGCCCTAGCTACTTCTTCCGGGTTAAAAAATGGGGAAGGTCTGTGTAAGAGCAAAAGGTCTATGCGATCGGTTCTTAAATGCCTTAAAGAGTTTTCTACCGATGCGGTGGTGTGCTCATAACTGTAGTCATAGTGCTTTACCTTACGAGCGGGATATTTGTCAGAAATTAATTTGATACCGCATTTGGTTACAATTTGAATTTGGTTTCGAAGCTCCTTTTTTAAAGCCAACGCATTACCAAAGAGCGTTTCGCAACTATAGTTTCCGTAAATATCAGCGTGGTCAAAAGTAGTAATACCCAGATCTATAATTTGTTGGGTTAAACGCAATAATTCCCGATCGCTTAGATTCCATTCGGCTAACCGCCAATGCCCATGTACAATGTTTGATAGTTCTAAACCGCCATTGCCTCTTATTTTTTTCATTGAATATTGTTGTTATTTACAAAATTTCTAATCCATAGGGAGCTGGGGTACCCCTATATTATAAAGTAGGACAAGATAGAAATCTTATCGATCATATGGAAATAATGCGCAATCAATCTCAAAACTGCGTATTACGTGGAAAATGGCATGCAAGTTTGTAAAAAGAAATCCGCTTTGGAATTATCTTTAGGAAAATTCAAGTTTATGTTGCCCGATCTGAGAATCTCACTTTGATAGATTCACCCTTTCAACGAAGTCCAGCGTTTTGAATAAAAGAATGGCGGCATGGAGGTGGTGATTTCCTTACGAAATGATCAAATCGTTTAAACGATTTCGGTTTTTCATCAATTTCCTCAAAGTCCAAGGTTTAAACTCTGGGCTATGAATACTAGTTATTCTTGGGTTTGCAACTTAAAAACAAAAAATCCCTACCTATAAGGGTAAGGATTTTTGTGGTGCCTCCAGAAACCTAACCTACTTAATTCACTTATTTTTCAAATCCCCTAAAACATTGCCATAAACCCCATAAATACAACACTTTACAAAGCATAACTATCCAAGTTGTAATTAGTTTAAATTAGGTAGTATTCATTAAAATTAAGAAAATGTTACCCCCAAATGTTACCCCCAAATTTTAGATTAACTATATTTGAGTGTTCAAAACTTTAAATATGGCTACAATTCAGTTTTTTATTAATCAAAAGGATCCAAAAAAGGAATATACCATAAATGTCTTACTGCAAAATGGCCGAAATGGTAAGTATAAAAAATCAATTGGATTTAAAATAATTGGTAAGCATTGGGATCCGGAAAAACAAGCTCCAATATCCGAATCAAAAACAGGGGATAAAAATTACTACACTCTAAGACGCAAATTACCACTACTTAGGGCAAAGTTAAATGAGCTGGTTACTATTGCGAATCACAATGATTTAACTATTAACGGCCAATGGTTAACAAAACAGATTGACGAATTTTTTGAGCGTTCACCCCTCGATGTTGATTTTAAGTATCTAACCGATTATACAAAATTCTTTATTGAGGGATTACCTTACCGTATTCAAAGAAATGGAACAACGGGGGTAACATGGCCTACAGTACGCAAATATCATACAACCCTACATAAGATACTAGATTTTGAAAAACGTAAAGGAAAACGCTTTAAAATCGATGAGGTTAATTTAAAATTTCACAATGACTTTATCCCGTTCTTACATAAAGAGCAAAAATTAAACCTCAACACTATAGGCACATATGTAAAATGTCTGAAAACCATTTTAAAAAGTGCCAAACAATACGGAATAAAGACTAACCCCGAGGTTGAACACGATGCCTTTAGGAGTACCAACGAAAAAACCTATTTTGTTACACTCAATGAAAATGAGATTGACACTATTTTTAATCTTGACTTATCAAATACCCCCTATTTAAATAACGCCCGGAATTGGTTAATAATTGGCGTTTGGACTGGCGCCCGGGTAAGTGATCTGTTAAACCTTACAACCGAAAATTTTAATAATGGTTTCATAGAATATACTTCACAAAAAACCAAACAAAAAATTATGCTGCCGGTACATTGGCAGGTACAAAGTATTATTGATGCCAATGCAGGGGAGTTACCAAGAAAAATATCCCACCAAAGATATAACGATTGGGTTAAACAAGTTTGTAAACTGGCAGGGATAAACCAAAATTGTAAAGGAGCTATTTACATAACAGACCCAAACACCAGGGGCAAAAAGATTAAAACACCTCAACGTAAAATTATTGGCCAATACCCTAAATGGCAATTAGTAAGCACACACACCGCCCGTAGATCGTTTGCCACAAATCACTACAGTAAATTACCTACCCCGGTTATTATGTCTGCCACCGGGCACACTACAGAAAAAATGCTATTGTCCTACATTGGCAAAACCCCGAAAGATAATGCTATTGTCCTACAGGAATTTTGGCAAAAAGAAACTTTAAAACAGTCTAAAGACCCAAATTTGAAAGTAATAAAGGCAGCTAATTAAAGTCGTTCATTTAAAACTTTGTAAGGTGTATAAAAAATTTACTCGAGCTGAACTTGTTTCTATTTTGTGGGATATTAGGGATATTCCTGAATACCTCGATGAAATGAGCATTTCAGAACTAAAACAAATTGATACTATTTTACTAGATTGGAACTATGTAATTCACAAGATGATAAGTGAAAAATTTATTGAATCCGGTTATAAAAGTAGTATTTGGACAAAATTAAAAAATGAAAATCTTTTCAATGGTTTCTCTATGATTGATGTTGATCTTTTGAGAAACAGAATTACTGCCAAATTAGACCCGATTGGATTAGAGAAATTCAACGAAAATCTTAAAAAACTTTCTAATGGTTTCGAATACAAATATTCTACCACCAAGTACACGATAATTTATCATTTTCTTAATACTGAATTGAAGACAATGCCTATTTCACAGGAACGCTATTTTTCGCATATCAGAGAAAATTTTGATTTGAATGGAAAAAAATTCAAAAGGTTAAGTTTTGATGAATGCACCGATAAACGATTTGAAAAAAACAAAGAAAGGTTAATGCAGATAATGAAAGAATAATTTTATATAAAAAAAGCTCGATTCTTTTCGAGTTAAGTTGAGGTTTTAAAACATACAACCTTTTTGATATTTGGCAATGAATCTTAAAAATCATTGTCAATCATGGGAAACATTACACAAGTACACAACACCACCACCGAACAATTAACAGAAACCTTTGCATCCATACTGGATGAACGTATTGCAGACCTTAAGCGCAATTTCACCCCTAAAGAACCCGACACCTACATTACGGCAAAAGAACTGGAAAAGGAGCTTAAAATTAGTAGCGTTACCCGTTGGGAATGGGGTAAAAAAAGAATTTTAACCCCTCGAAAGATTGGGAACCGGACGTATTATTTACGTAGTGAGATAACACAACTTTTGTTAAACTCAACTAAGTAGGCCATGTGTACCACCGTTCAAAACCTCAACTTTACACGATGGATATATGAGTTAAAATACTCATGTCCTAACACGTTTAACGAATTTGTTTTAGTCAATCGTTTAGATCTTTACAGTACTCTTAATGCTAATCGCTATGAGCTGGCGTTAATTGTAGAAATAGAACCTTTCAAGGGAAAGAACTCAAACACCAGGGGAGCTAGTTTATATTTTCGTAATTGTTACCCACATGACCCCAAAGATGAAACCGGTTTATTTCCTACCCGGTACGAAAATATTTATTTCGGGGATCTGAAATTTATTGGTGTTGATGGGAATCAAAAAAAAGTACTGGTATTATTTCAGATAATACCGGAATATGAACAATTGATAATTGATGTTTTTGATAGTTGCTACCCAATAAAATCAAAGGAAAGAAACGAAATTATGAACGGGCATCCATGGTATAAAAAAAAGTACTGGTATTATTTCAGATAATACCGGAATATGAACAATTGATAATTGATGTTTTTGATAGTTGCTAC
>NZ_JAYEEQ010000004.1:204571-219030 GCF_034651555.1 Aurantibrevibacter litoralis
CCAATAAAATCAAAGGAAAGAAACGAAATTATAAACGGGCATCCATGGTATAAAAAAAGCACCCCTAGAGATGCTTTTAAAGTCGTTCAAAACTTTACCGGCCATTAAAATAACCGAATGCAAGATAATGAAAATAGACCTGGTATATATATTTCAAAGGAAATAAATAATTTGAAACTTAGTGACGGTTTAAAAATATTATTAGCTGTAATTGCCTATTATGAAACGAAAGGAAATTGTTTTGCAGGGGATGAACATTTCAGTTTTGTTTTAGATAGGTCTATTGCTACTATCCAAAAAAGACTAATAGAACTTGAGGATTTAGGATTGATTAGGAGAACTAAAATTTATATTGAAACTAAAGTGATCAAAAGGCAAATTACCACTACACTACTCAATTATGAGTATAAAGATACTCGAAATCGAGTATCTCAACTACTCGAAATCGAGTATCATAATAAAGAAACTAATAAAGAATTAAATAATAGAGAGAGTACGCTCGCTTATGATTTTTTAAAATTGAAATGTCCAAAAAGATTAGACCCTTGGGAAAGAAAATATAAACCTAAAATAGAAAACTTTGAAAAGTTTATTGCGGATTATAATGATCTGGTAGTTATAGAAAAGATAGAGTGCCACCCGGACGATTTATTTAAGTTTTTAACCAGCTGGGCTTTTGGATGGATAAAAAATCAACCGAAATACCGTTGACAATCTATGAATTGATAGGGGCATAGGCATTAAAACACCTCAACAAATCATTAGTAAACATCGCTACTTAGTGAGCATTTTACTCGCAGTAAAAATATGAAAGGGGGGGGTTAGTTTGGTTTAGATGGTACTATACAAAGTAAGTATTAACAGTTTTCGACATAATGTCGAATAGTAAAAGTATAGCGTTTCCACTTATGGTGAGAGTGAAATTAAGAGTATTTATGCTACAATGGATCTTTGGGTTATCCTAGTGATGAAACCCCCTGTAAAGCTCGACACAATGTCGAACCGGAATATAAAACGATAATAGGTTTCCACTATAAAGGCAAAACCCCTAATATTTAATTTTAAAATAGATGAACTAATTAAAAATGCTAGCAAGGGGATGAATTTTGTTTAACAGACTTTTGAGACTAACCCCGTTAACAAAAACCTGAAAACGTCTGGTGCATCCAAATAGCTAACCTCTTTCCAAAGTGGCCTATTTGGATGCTTGCTTTATTACATTATCCAAAGTTTTGAAAAATGTTACCCCCAAACGTTACCCCCAAATATACGAAAACCCCCGTAAAAAGGGGGTTTTTTGTGGTGCCTCCAGGGATCGAACCAGGGACACATGGATTTTCAGTCCATTGCTCTACCATCTGAGCTAAGGCACCAGCCTGTTAAGCGGCTGCAAATATAATTTCAAATTTAGGATATACAAACAAAAACAAGAAAAAAGGCAATTGTTTTTTTTCAATTTTACATCTTTGCAGGATGAATCTTGTTGTAGACGCCGGAAACTCCTTTGTAAAACTCGCTGTGTTTACCTTAGAGGGCACTATTGTACATTCAGAAAATGGAACCATAGCCGATTTTAACCAAGCCATCCGAGGTATTTTTGCGAAGTACCAAAAAATTAAACACGCCATAATTTCCAATGTAGGTGGGTTACACAAAAACCACATTAATATAGTTGCTGTTTTTTGCGCTGTGCACGAATTGGGAACAACCACTAAAGTACCCTTTAAAAATTCTTATGCTTCGCCCCAAACTCTTGGTGTAGATAGAATAGCTCTGGCCACTGCCGCTTTTTGCAATTTTCCCAACAGGAACACTTTAGTAATCGATGCGGGTACTTGCATTACCTATGATATGGTTAACGATGCTGGCGAATATCTGGGCGGCGCTATTTCTCCGGGAATCGCTATGCGCTACAAGGCCTTACATCAGCACACTGCAAAATTACCGCTTTTAGAGACCTCCGAGATTTTAGATTTTATTGGAAATTCTACAGAAAATAGTATTCATAGTGGTGTTATTAATGGCGTCTGCATGGAAATTGATGGTGTTATAAATCAATATCGATCTCGGTTTTTACATTTAACAGTTATTTTAACAGGCGGCGATGCGCAATTTTTGTCGAAACGATTAAAAAATACCATATTTGCCAATTCTAAATTTCTCCTAGAGGGATTAAACTTTTTGCTGGAATACAATAAACGCTAAATGATTCGAAAATTTATAGTTGGAATGATGTGCTTTGCGGCTTTTGGTATGCAAGCTCAGGACGGTACCGTTTCCCCTTTTTCATTTTTTGGCATCGGAGATTCCCGCATTAACGGCACGGTAGAAAACCAAATGATGGGTGGGCTCAGCATGTATGGCGACAGTATTCATTTGAACCTTTTAAACCCGGCGGCCTATAGCAAGTTACGCCTAACCGTATATACAGGTGCTATTTCGCGCAATGAATTTACCTTAAAGGATTTTACAACCGAAGAGAAAGCTTCTGTAACCAATGTTGATTATTTGGCGGTTGGACTTCCTTTGGGAAAGGGTTTTGGGGCAGGTTTTGGGGTAATGCCTATATCTTCTGTGGGGTACAATATTTTGTCGGAAAGCGTTAACGCTAATGACGCAGCTGTTACCAATGTGTTTTCTGGCAGTGGTGGTCTCAACCGGGTTTTTATTTCCGTAGGGTACGAAATTTTACCCAATCTACGCCTCGGAGTTACGGTAAATCATGATTTTGGCACCTTAAAAAGCGAACGCATACAAAGTGTAGAAAATGTACAATTTGGAACTATAGATCGTAGAGAATCTAGAGTAAATGGCTTCGATTTTAATTATGCCTTAAACTATGAACAGGCCTTAAAAAAGAACTATACCCTATACTCCTCCTTAATTGTAAATACACAGGCCAATCTGGTTTCCGACAATATCCAAAGAATTGGATCTTTCTCCACAACTACCGGAACAGACATAGAAGTGCTTGAGGTAGATTTAGAACGGCAAGGTCTTAAACGAAGTGAAGTAAAAATTCCGACAACAGCTACGCTGGGTCTAGGAATTGGGATAGATAAAAAATGGTTTGTGGGTGCCGAATACAGTTTTCAGGAATTAAATAAATTTAATAATGAATTTATCCGCGTAGATAATGTAGGTTATAATAACGCCAATTCTATAGCCGTTGGCGGCTTCTATGTGCCAGATTATACGTCGTTTACAAGCTACTATAAACGAGTGACCTACCGGGCCGGATTTAAGTATTCGCAAACCGGGATGACTATAAACAACGAGGAAATAGATAATATTGGCATAACTTTTGGGTTAAGCTTACCATTAGGAGGCGGATTTTCCAATGTAAATCTTGGTTTTGAAATTGGAAAAAGAGGTACAACCGATGCCAATTTAATAGAGGAAAATTATTTTAAATTAAATTTAGGAATTTCATTAAATGATAAATGGTTCTTAAAAAGGAAAATAAATTAATCAAAATTTAGTACATTAACCACTTTAAAAATTTAATTAAAATGAAAAAGCAACTTTACTTTACGTCGTTGGCGATTTTAGGGTTTGTTGGCCTAAGTAATGCGCAAGCTCAAAATCCGGAGTGTAACACCAATCTTTCCATATATTCAGAGCATGTAAAGGTTAAAAATTATGATGCTGCCTACACGCCCTGGAAAATGGTTTATGATAATTGCCCTTCCCTAAACTGGGCTAACTTTTTATATGGAGAGCGTATCCTTAAAGATAAAATTGAAAAAGCATCTGGGGCCGAGAAAGAAGGCTACATAAAGGATTTACTCGCCCTTTGGGACAATAGTTTGGTACACTTTCCTGCCAAGGCAAAAAAGGGAGATGTTTCAGTGAACAAGATTTTACTGCAATACGACAATAAGATGTTGGCCGATGAAGCACTTTATGGAAAATTAGACGAAGCATTTAAAGAAGATCGTGAAAACTTTACAAGCCCAAAGGCATTGTATCTTTATTTTTCCACTTTAGTAGACCTTAATACAGCCGGAAAAAAAGAGGTAGATGAAGTTTTTGTGGTGTATGACAACGTAAGTGAAAAAATTGATGAAGAAAACAATAAGTTAACCGACGTGGTAAATAAGCTATTACCAAAAGAAGACGCCGGAACGTTGACCGCCAAAGAAAAGAGTCAATTACGATCGGCCAATAGTTACTCTGAAAATTATGGTAAAATTTCAGAAAGCATCGATTCTAAGTTAGGGGCATTGGCTAATTGTGAAAACCTAATACCTCTATACGAAAAAAGTTTTGAGGAAAAAAAGGGCGATGTTACCTGGGTAAAGCGCGCTGTAGGCCGAATGTTTAGTAAAGAATGTACAGACGACCCCTTATTTAGAAAACTATTTGAAGCCCAATTGGCTTTAGAGCCTTCCGCAGATGCCTATGTGTATGGAGGAACACTTAAAAATAAATCGGGCGATAAGAATGGTGCTATTGCAGATTTCAACAAGGCCGTAGAGCTAGAAACAGATAACAAAAAGAAATCGAACCTCTTATACAAAGTTGCTACTATTTACAGAAATAGCTCCAAATCTACCGCAAGAAGTTACGCTCAAAAGGCAATTGATGCAAACCCCAGTAACGGAAGAGCCTATTTGTTGATTGCAAATCTCATCGCCGGTAGTGCTAATGATTGCGGAAGCACCACTTTTGAAAAGAGAGCCATCTATTGGAAAGCGGCAGAAATGGCACGAAGAGCCGGAAGAGTAGATCCTGCGTTAAGTTCAAGGGCGTCTCAAACAGCGGTAAGTTATGAGGCGAAAGCCCCATCAAAATCCGATATATTTGAAGCCGGCATGGCAGGAAAAACAGTAAGTTTCAGTTGTTGGGTTGGTGGTAGTGTTGCCGTGCCCAATCTCTAAAATGAAAACTAAAAGAAAATCTAAAGAAATTCGCATTGCCGTAGTTTGCACTATGGCAATGTTTTTTTTAGCGTGCGCAGATACTTATGAACGTGTGGGACACGAAGCACAAAAAAATGTATTTCCACAAGGTGTTGCGCATAATTTTGTATTAACCTATACAGAAACACCGGAAAATACAACTAATGATGAACCCCTAGAATCTAAGGTAGTGGCAGTACTGTCTAGCCCCATAAGCGAAGACTTCGACAATCTTTCCTTTCAATATCGCACTTTCCCTAAGGGCCTACAGTTAGAATTTTACGATGCAGACAACAACAAAAGTATAGTTACATCCGATTATGGCATTATTTATTCTGCTACAAATTTGGTAGATTTACAAGGAAATGTGGTTATGGAAAGTCATGACGGTAAAAAACTGGAAGCACCACAAATATATTGGGACAGAACCAATCAGTGGGTTTTTACCCAACATACCTTTACCTATACCAATCCGGAAGACGGATCTATCATGGACGGTGAAGGAATGGACTTTAAACAAGACTTTAGTTTTTTTAGTGCTCATAAAACATATGGTTTAATGATGATTAAAGAAGAATCCAATGATTAAAATTTTACGATATACCGAATACCTCTACTTGGTAATTGCCGTCATTTCGTTTTACAAATTATTCGAACTGTGGAACACAGATAGAGACAAGAGCTATATGTTCGTTTTTTTTGCCTTGGTATCCCTAGGAATGTTTCTCTTTCGAAGAAATTATCGAAAGAAATTTGAACAACGCAAACGCGATAATAACTGATTTTGTTAAGCCCGCTAGTCGTTATTGTCATGGCATTGGTTTGCTCTGCCTTCTTTTCCGGAATGGAGATCGCCTTTATTTCGGCCAACCGAATTTATTTGGAGATTGAAAAAAAACAAGACGGTCTTTTGGCGAAGGTGTTGACTAAACTTACCAGAAAACCGTCGAAGTTTATTGCTACCATGCTCATTGGCAATAATATTGCTCTAGTAATCTACGGCTTTTTTATGGGCGATGTGCTTATGGAGTGGTTTGCAAGCTTTCAGCCGTTTACAAATCCCTTTATTCAATTAGTGTTTACCGAGTTTAGTTTAGTACTGCAAACCCTACTTTCTACCCTTGTCATTCTTTTGACTGCTGAATTTTTGCCTAAGGTTATTTTTCAAATTTATGCTAATAGCCTGTTAAAAGTGTTTGCCGTACCGGCATATCTATGTTTAATTAGTTTTTCAGTAATTTCAGAATTTGTCATTTGGATATCCGATTTTATTCTCAGAGTTTTTCTAAAGACCAAAGGCGATCAAGTGCAATTTGCCTTTAGCAAAATAGAATTGGGCGATTATATTTCCGAACAAATGGAAGCCGTAGAAAAGGAAGATCAGTTAGATTCTGAAATTCAAATTTTTCAAAATGCCCTCGAGTTCTCTGAAGTAAAAGCCAGAGAAGTGATGATTCCCAGAACGGAAATTACCGCTGTAGAACTGCATGAAACCCCTAAAACATTACTCAAATTATTTGTGGAAACAGGATATTCCAAAATTTTGGTGTACAAAGACACCATAGACAATATCATAGGCTATGTACACTCTTATGAACTTTTTAAAAAACCCAAAACCCTAAAAAGCGTGTTGATGCCTGTGGAGTTTGTTCCCGAAACTATGCTAATACACGAGATTTTGAACATACTAACCCGAAAGCGAAAAAGCATTGCGGTTGTACTTGATGAATACGGCGGAACCTCCGGAATAATGACGATTGAAGATATTGTAGAAGAACTCTTTGGCGAAATTGAAGACGAACACGATTCTGTAGATTTGCTTGAAGAACAAATCAGCGAGAATTTCTTTAAATTTTCGGCGCGATTAGAAGTAGATTATCTTAACGAAACCTATAAATTAGAACTTCCTGAAAGTGACGAATACGAGACCTTAGGCGGATTTATAGTAAATGAAACCGGTGAAATACCCGCACAAAATGAAGAAATTAAAATCGCTAATTTCCTGTTTACCATTCTAGAAGTATCAAACACTAAGATAGATGTAGTGAGTCTTCAAGTGCTAGAAAAAGAATAGCAGCAGCATTCCGCAGTATAGCACGCTTTTAGTTTTATTATTTCAAAGAAAATGGTATTTTCGCCAACTCATTTTAAATGTTGCTTATATGGCTATCTTAGAGAATATTAGAAAAAGAACCACAATATTAATTTTAATTATTGGATTGGCTCTTTTTGCATTTGTAATATCCGGTGTTTTTAGTGCCGATGGCTTATCTGGCGCAAAGGTAGGTTCTACCGTTGGCGAAATTAATGGCGATGAACTGTCTATAGAAGATTTTAGACTACAAGTAGAATCGGCATCACGAAGAACAGGACCTACTGCTTCTTCTTTGCAAGTCGTAAATCAAGTTTGGGAAAATGAAGTACGACGAACCATTTTAGGACAACAATTTGATGATTTAGGGATTGATGTGGGACCCGATCAAATCATCAACTTTATAAAAACCATTCCCTCCTATGGTCAAAATCCGCAATTTCTTAATGACAATGGTGTTTTTGATGAAAACCTATTCAAAGAGTTTATTGCCAATTTACGGATAAATAACCCGGATCAATATCGCTTTTGGTTACAAGACGAAAAGGCCATCATTCAAAGCGCCAAAGAACAATTATACTTTAATCTTATTAAATCTGGTATCGGAGCTACCCTTCAGGAAGGTGAGTTAGATTATAAGTTGGCCAACGATAAAGTAGATATTCAATTTGTACATATCCCTTATAGTACTATTCCGGATAGTACCATTACGGTAGGAAAAAAAGAAATTCAGAATTATATCGATGCGCACAAGGAAGAATTTAAACAAGCACCTGCAAGAGATATTCAGTTTGTTTACTTTGAAGAAAAAGCCTCTGTCGAGGATGAAGAAGCCGTTAAGAAAGCTATCGAGGAGCTGCTAGAAGATACGGTGGAATACAATGAACAAAAGGAAGGATATGATACCATTGCAGGTTTAAAAAATACCAAGGACATAGCCGATTTTATTGATCGTAATTCCGATATAAAATTTGACAGTATATACAAAGCTAAAAAAGACCTTCTCCCTACCCGACTTGCAGATACCTTGGCGGCATTGGCGGTTGGTGAACTATACGGCCCTTTTAGAGATGGTATTTATTTTAAAGTAGTTAAGAAAGTGGCTGCAAAGACAAACGCTTCTGTGAAGGCGAGTCACATCCTTATCACCTATGAAGGTGCAGAAAGAGCCAATCCCAACGTAACAAGAACCAAAGAAGAAGCAGTACAAAAAGCCAATGACTTGCTGAAAGAAGCCTTGAAAAAGGAAACCGTATTTGCCGAATTGGCACGCGATAATTCAGATGGCCCATCGGCGCCACAAGGTGGAGATTTGGGCTATTTTCAGGAAGGTGTTATGACCCCAAAATTTAATGATTTTGCCTTTTCAAATCCTGTAGGCCATATTGGCATGGTAGAAACCGAGTTTGGCTATCACGTGATTAAAATTGATGATAAACAAGATGTGTATCAATTGGCTACATTAGCACGGGAAGTAGATCCTTCTGAGGCCACTTCCAATAAACTCTTTGAAGATGCTACAAAGTTTGAAATGGAAGGTATAGCAGCAACCAAATCATTTACTGAATTAGCCAAAGAAAAAGAATACACCGTACGGCCGGTAAACAAAATAGGAGCAATGGATGAGAATTTGCCCGGGTTAGGATCGCAACGTGCTATAGTGCAATGGGCCTTTAACGATGATACAAAACTTGGAGCCATAAAGCGATTTAACATTAGCAGTGGATATGTAGTGGTTCAGTTGGCGGCCAAATACAATGAAGGATTAATGTCTGTGGAAGATGCCTCTGTAAGCGTATTGCCTAAAATTAGAAAAGAAAGAAAGGCAGCACAGATTATTAACGCCAATAAAGGAAAGTCGCTTGAAGCTTTAGCAAAGGACAATAATGTATCTGTGTCCACGGCCTCAGCATTAACCGTTAAGGCACCTACTATTCCGGGAGCCGGCAGGGAACCTTTGGTGGTAGGAACTGCTTTAGCTTTAGGTGAAGGAAAAACATCGGACTTAATTGAAGGGGAATCCGGTGTGTTTTTAGTCTCAGTTACCAAAAAACAAGAGGCTTCGAAACTTGACAATTATGCCACCTATGCCAATGCCTTACGTGCTTCGGAATCCTTAAAAGTTCCGATCTCCGTATACAATACCTTAAAAGAGGCGGCCACTATTGAAGACAAAAGAGCCATGTTTTACTAGGCAACTTTACGATACATAGAAACCTAAAGTCCTTCCGTACCGAAGGACTTTTTTTTGTGCATACATACTAAAGCCTACTGTTTAACTTTAATGTACTATAAGTTTAAATGAGATGAAATATGTATCAATTTGTAACAACACTAATGCCCATTGCATTTCAAATTTCTATTCAGGGTTTATAACACCATTGCGCTGTAAGGTATAATGGTATCGTAACCTTTGCTTTTAAAATAAGTCGGTGTAGTGTCATCGCCAACTGCCAGAACAAAATCGCCTCCCCATGCACCGAGGCTTTTTATGGCTCCAGGATAATCCGGGAAAAGAATTTTCTTAACGGGTTCTTTTCTAAGAATATGCGAGACTACTTTTTCGTGCTCCGTAATAAGCAATTCAAAATCAGAAACTTTTTTACAGGAAGCAAATGCACGTGTAAGCTCTGAAATTGTACTTATGGCAGTCGCTTTATCAAAAACTAAATTCTTATAGCTTACAATGCTTGCGGCACTATTTTGTTTTTGGTTGAGGTGCACAAAATAGAGCTTATTTTTAAAAGAAGGATTAAATGCCACCTTAGTAACAGTGGGCATCGTGTTGTCTAAGGCATATAAAATGGGGTGATTGTATTGCGCACTTGCAATGTCATATCCACTACCCCCAAGGGTATTCCAAAGCAGTTCATAGGGATTCACCTGTGCCCATTGCGCTAAATTATAAAGTAAGGTAGAAGAGGATCCTAAACCCCAATCTCGCGAAAATGTAAGTTTGGTGCTTACATTGTATCCTTTTTTTCCGTCTAAAACCTGCGGATTTAAGGTACGGACTCCCTCTAATATGCGCAACAGGGTTTCCGCTGTTCTTTTTGCCTCTAAACTAGTCGTTGGCAATACAATTTGGTTTGCCCTTTCGCCCCACATTTTTAAATCTAATTTCCATTGAAACCAAACCGCTCCGCGTACGTCAATACTTTTCCAAAACAGTACCGGGGCATCCATCGTTTCAACCTCTAAAAACTGTCCGTATTTGGTAGGCAAGGCCAAACTTAAGGCTCCGTCTAAAACCAGATATTCGCCACTTAGCAATACTTTACCGTTGCTGTAGTAGGATTTTGTCATTGCCGATTTCTTAGGTTTTGAAAGGCATCTACAACGGCATTGTGTGTAGCTGCATGTTTTTTAAAATAAGTTGTAAGTGCATCCTTTTCTTCTTCGGTGGCACCTAATTGATTTAGAATATTAAGCAAGTGCATTTTCATATGGCCTTGTTGTATTCCCGTAGTTATTAAGGAACGAATCGCTGCAAAATTTTGAGCCAAGCCCGCAACCGCTACAATTTGCATCAATTCTTTGGCGGACGGATTTTGTAAGATGGTTAGGGCAAGCTTTACCAGCGGATGCAAATTAGTTAATCCGCCCACGGTGCCCAAGGCTAGAGGAATATCCATCCAAAAGACAAACTCATCCCCTTCAATGCGGGCTTTGGATAAACTGGTATAGGTTCCATCCTTTGCGGCAAAGGCATGCACGCCTGCCTCAATAGCCCTAAAATCATTTCCCGTAGCAAGTACCACCGCATCTACACCATTCATAATACCCTTGTTATGGGTTACCGCTCTATGCGGTTCTACTTGGGCGATGGTTACGGCTCTAACAAATTTAGTTGCAAATTCTCTAGGGGCTATATCGGGATCCTCATTCAACGATTCAATAGGACAGCGTACCTCTGCGCGTACTAAACAATCCGGCACATAGTTAGAAAGAATACTCATTACGATTTCTATCTGCCGTTCTTTTTCTGTAAATTCTATGTGCTCTAATGCCGCTCCTTTCAGCGTTGTCGCAAATTGTTCTAAGCAGGAATTGATGAAATTGGCACCCATTGCATCCAAAGTCTCAAAAGTGCAGTGCAATTGGTAATAATTAGCTAACAGCTTGGTTTTATTACGTAATCTAATAGCCGTAATACCTCCCCCGCGGTTGTTCATGTTTTTGGTTATTGGCAGGGCATCCGAAATTAGTTTGTCTCGTATAGATTCAATAAACGCCTCTAATTTCTTGGGGTCGCCTGTGTATATAAAATGTACCTGCCCTATTTTTTCAGTACCTATAATCGTTGTTTTAAATCCGCCTCGATGCAGCCAAAATTTAGCAGCCTTACTAGCAGCAGCCACCACCGAACTTTCCTCAATAGCCATAGGGATGGCATAGAGTTGGTCGTTAATAAGAAAATTAGGGGCAATACCAAAAGGCAAGTAGTAGTTTGCGAGGGTATTTTCTATAAATTCGTCGTGCAGTTTTTGCAACGTGGCATCCGGATGATTGTATTGTGCAAGTATTTGTTTAGTGGTGGCACTGTCATTGGTGTACTGCCGGGCAATCCAATCTATTTTTTCTTCTTTAGAACGTTTAGAGAATCCCTCAATCGGAGTGGTCATACCTACTTTTTTAGAATGCCCAAAGATACGGATATTGGCAAGAAAGACTAAGATATACTTCCCAAGGAATAAGAACAGGAGATTCCGCTAAAATTTTACGGTCAAAGAATGCTATTTCCCTATTTTATTAGTAAACTTGTTATATTTAAAACATTTTGCACACTTTTATGATCCGGATTATTTTAAGTTGTGTTGCTGTAGGTTGTCTTTGCCTATCGGCTCCCGCACAAGGAAAACAGATAACTTTAGAAGAAATTTATGGCGGTGCGTATAGAACAGAGGGTTTAGAAGCACTTCGTTCCTTGCAAAACGGCTTGGAATACACTGTATTGAATTACGACAGAACCACTAGAAATAGTAGCATTGACAAATACGATTATCGAACCTTAGAAAAGGTGGAAACCCTATTTTCTGCAGCCGATGTACAGGAAATTCCTAATTTTAGTGGGTATGAGTTTAGTAACGATGAATCTAAGATTTTGTTGGCCACCGAGGTGGAATCCATATATAGGCGGTCTACCCTTGGCGTCTATTATGTCTATACTATAGACTCAAAAGAAATTGTACAGGTGGCTCCTACAAAAATTCAGGAACCCGCTTTTTCGCCCAACGGTACTAAAGTGGCTTATGTGGCGCATAACAACCTTTTTGTTTACGATGTGCCTACCAACACCACCACTCAGCTCACTACCGATGGCCTAAAGAACAAAATAATTAATGGGGTTACCGATTGGGTGTATGAAGAAGAATTTGCATTTGTAAGGGCGTTTGAGTGGAATTCTAATGGGACTAAAATCGCTTTTCTCCGTTTTGATGAAACTTTGGTTCCGGAATTCTCTATGGACGTTTACGGCGACGAACTGTACCCTAAGCAACATGTTTTTAAATACCCGAAAGCCGGAGAAGCCAATGCCGAAGTTTCTTTACATATTTATGATCTTGGTACCGGAAAAATCGATGCCATAGATTTAGGCAGCCCCTATTATATTCCGCGCATTAAATGGATGCAGCACCCCCATTACCTCAGCGTACAAACACTTAATCGTCATCAAAACAGCCTCAAATTACACGCGGTAAATACGGCAGATCGTTCGGTTTCTCTTTTACTGGAGGAACAAGATAAGGCCTATGTAGATGTTACAAACGATCTTACTTTTTTAAACGATGATCGGTTTATTTGGACCAGTGAACGAGATGGGTATAAACACCTCTATCTCTATAATGCCAAAGGAAAACTGCTGCACCAAGTAACCAAAGGAAACTGGGAGGTAACAAAGTATTACGGATACGATGAAAAGAAGGATAAGGTATATTATCAGTCCGTTGAAAATGGCACAATTAATCGCGAGGTTTTTAGCATCCAGAGTAATGGCAAAAACAAGAAAAAATTATCAGAAAAAACAGGCACCAATGATGCTAGCTTTAGTGCAACTTATGCGTATTTTATCAATACGTTTTCTAGTGATACAACCCCACCCGAATATACCCTTTACGCCACAAGTACCAGGAATAAAATAAAAGACATCAAAGATAATAAGGCATTATTAAATAAATTAAAGGACTATAATTTAAGTCACAAAGTGTTTTCTACCATAACCATTAATGGGAACGACTTAAATATGTGGATGATAAAACCCAAAGATTTTGATCCTTCTAAGAAATACCCATTACTCATGTTTCAATACAGTGGTCCCGGCTCACAGCAGGTAGCCAACCGGTGGATGGGAGTTAATGATTATTGGCATCAAATACTTGCCGCAGAAGGATACATCATTGCGTGTGTTGATGGTCGTGGTACTGGGTTTAAAGGAAGTGATTTTAAAAAATCAACCTATCTAAATTTGGTAAAATACGAAACTGAAGATCAAATTGCGGCGGCCAAAGCTCTAAGCGACCTTCCGTATATTGATGAAAAAAGAACCGGTATTTGGGGCTGGAGCTTTGGCGGACATATGGCCACAAATTGTATTTTAAAGGGAAATGATGTTTTTGAAACTGCCATTGCCGTAGCACCAGTAACCAGTTGGCGATTTTATGATACCATATATACAGAACGCTTTATGAGAACGCCTCAGGAAAATGCAGCTGGGTATGACAACGAATCTCCTTTTAATTATCCTGAGTTACTGAAAGGAAATTTTCTTTTGGTGCATGGTTCGGGAGACGATAATGTGCATGTGCAGAATTCGATGCGAATGATTGAAGCCTTAGTACAGGCCAACAAACCATTTGATTGGGCCATTTATCCCGATAAAAACCATGGCATTTATGGGGGTAATACTCGTTTGCACCTCTTTGCCAAAATGACTCAATTTATTAAAGAAAAATTATAAACCTATTCCTAAGAAAATATGACAAACACACTAAAGGAAGCACATCAAAAAGAACTCTTTGGACATCCGGTAGGTCTATTTATTTTATTTTTTACAGAAATGTGGGAACGCTTTTCTTATTACGGAATGCGCGCATTGTTTGTCCTTTTTTTGGTATCCGAAACCACGTCGAATAATCCGGGATTTGGATGGACCAATAACGAGGCTCTAGCACTGTACGGGTGGTACACCATGTTGGTCTATATGTCTTCCATTCCGGGAGGCTGGATAGCAGATCGGCTTCTTGGGCAAAAGAAAACGGTAATGCTTGGAGGTGCTTTGCTTTGTATTGGGCATTCTGTGTTAGCCTTTAATTCGGTAGCTACATTTTACGCAGGATGTTTGTTTATTATTTTAGGAGTGGGTTGCTTAAAACCTAATATATCCTCTATAATTACCCCCATCCTTAGGACAATAAATCTTTAAAAATAAGTTTTATGATGGTGTTGAAAGAGGGGGGTCCGGG